>NZ_QTMZ01000029.1:0-73452 GCF_003602935.1 Bacteroides sp. AM54-2NS | reverse complement strand
GTTTTTATACGCTTAGCGGCATCGTGACCAACCAGATGGGAAAGAATGTACGGGACGGTGACGCTTTCATTTTTATCAATGCGAATTGTACCTGTATGAAAATCCTCCATATGGAATATGGTGGTCTGGTGATATACCATATGAGGCTGGAACATGGGCACTTCCATCTGCCGGTCATAAATACGGAGGAAGGTCGGATTAAAGCGATTGAAACCTTCTGGAATGACCTTGTGATGATGGTTCAAGGAATGGACGGCAGCAAGGTCAGGCGTTATAAAAGGAGTGGTTTCCATGGGTTGTAGTTGTAACAAATTATAACATATACAATGCCGTATTCCGGCTGTTTTTTAGTATCTTAGCATCATATTTAAACGATTATGCCAACCGATAAGGAATTACTGATAAAGGATCTCATGCACAAATGCGACTGTCTGTATAGAGAAAACAGCCGGTTGAAGGAGATGGTGTCCACGCAGCCCCTTAAAGCTGCGGACAAAGAGGTGTATGAGCTTTATTGTCTGACAAGGATGCCATAATCGCCCAAAAGGAAGCAAAAATCAACAGTCTGGAGCAACGTGTATCCTATCTTGAACGGCAGTTGTACGGTAAGAAGGCGGAAAAGTTCATAAAGCCTGACGCCCAGGACCGCTGGCTGGATTTTGAAGGCTTTGACATGCTTCCCCAGGAGGCTGAAGCCGCAGAAGAAGCAGAAAAGGAGTTGAAGGCTACCAGAGAAGCGATCATCGCCCGTAAAAAAGCGGGGAAGCAGCATCCTGCGAGAAAATCCCTTCCGGAGAATCTTGAGCGTGAGGTGGTCCATATATATCCCGAAGGGTATAATCCGGAAGAGTGGACGCTCCTTCCCGGAGAGGAAGTGACCGAGATCCTTATGCACGAGCCCGAGAAGTTCTATATCCGCAGGATAGTGCGCCATACAGCCAAACGGAAGGGTACAAACGAGTTCAAGACCGGCCCGCTTCCCGTCATGCCAATAGCAAAGAGCTATGCCTCTGCCTCATTGCTGGCAGACATGATGATAGGGAAATATGTGGATCACATACCGTTCCACAGGCAACTGGAACAGTTCAAACGTGTGGGGGTACATCTCCCCGCGTCAACGGTCAACGACTGGTTCAAGGATGTGGCGGATTTGCTAAGGCCCCTTTACTTCCGATTATGGGAGCTGGTGATGCAGACTGACTACATACAGTCGGATGAAACGACAATCCCCGTGATGAATGACGAGAGACACAAGACGGTCAAAGGTTATATCTGGCTTGTGCGCAGTGTCATGACCGGACGTCAGTTCTTTTACTATGACAAGGGTTCCCGAAGTGGAAAGGTGGTGCTGAAACTCTTCGGCAAGTTCCGGGGAGCCATACAGACGGACGGATACGAAAGGTACGAGATGCTGGACGCAAGAAAGGTATTATCCTTCTTGGCTGTTGGGCCCATGCACGCAGACATTTTTGGGAGGCAAGAAAGAATGACATGCAGCGTGCCGACTATGCGCTCGCACAGATACAGTTGCTTTATGACGTGGAGCGTAAGGCTGACGATGAACGCCTGACTTACGAACAGAGGGCTGAACTTAGGGCACGTCTTGCATATCCCATACTTGTGCGCTTCGAGAAATGGCTGGTCAATGAATATCCCAAAGTAATGAAAGACAGTCCGATCGGAAAAGCCATAAAATATACATACGGAAGGTTCGACAAACTCTCCAGGTACCATTTGGACGGTCGTTACAGACCGGATAATAACGAGATAGAAAATAAAGTGCGGCCTGTCGCGTGCGGCAGACGTAATTACCTGTTCTGTGGCAATAATGATGCCGCTGAAGATGCGGCGGTGCTCTACTCGTTCTTCGGCTGCTGCAAGGCTGCCGGGGCTGACTTCCGCACGTGGCTGATCTACTTCCTTGAACATATACATGATTATGACGATGACTACTCGATGGATCTGGCCGAATTGTTACCTGACAATCTGTTATCCAAGGGCAAGATATTATCCGTTACGTCACCGGAATCTCCCAAGAAAGACTCCTGATACCTTCGTAAATCTCGCCTAAACACGGGAAAACTACCGTTTTATGCCAATCAAGACGGGAAAATAGGGAATAAAGTGCCGTTTTTATCTTCATTATCCCCGATAAATAGGGAAAATAAGGGAAAGAATACCCTTTTATACCAATTATGGCGGGAAAGTAGGGATAAAAATATCGCTTTATCACATTTGTCACAGGAAAATAAGGGGCAAAGGGGAAAAACTTCCTTTTATCCGCTCCATTAGTAGGGATAATATCAATTACTATAGAACCCGCACATCTTTGGGTTGAATTGATGTAACAATAAATCATAGAACGATAAAATGAATAAACGACATTATGAACATACGTTACCCAATATACGAGGGAGTTTATCGAATACTTACTATTCAAAACAGATGATTACGGATGGCGTTCCTGGCAGCTTTCGAAGATACCTGAAGAAAAACGTAATCGCCAGATTTGTCTAAGGGCAATAAAGGCCGAAAAGAGTAATTTTCCTGACATACCGGAAAAATACAGGAACAGTGACATACTTGAATCGCTGTTCGCACACAGGAATTTCATGCACTACCTGCATCTGATACCTTCATCCTCATGGAACAACGGAACAGTCCGTGATGCAATATACTCCCTTTACCGTGACGTACAGCAAAACGGAGGTTACCGGTACTGTTCAGAGAGGTATGAACAGCAGTTCTTATATGAAACAAGCGTCATGCTTTCTTTCGTTCCGCGACAAGCCAAGGATTTCAGACTTTGGAAAGAACTGATCCATGACGGACGTATCGCAACCATGACTATCGACAAAATGATGCCTAAATGTTTCAAACAGGCAGCATACTACAAGGAATGGGCCATACGCTGTATCAAGGAAGTGGATACACGCTGGCTTGACTATGACACCGTATGGAAGGCCATCTGTCACAAGACAGGCAACCTGCATGGCATTTTCGATTCATACGGACATTACGAGTGGTTCTCCAAACATGCGGATGATGCCATGGCTGACAAAGCAATGGAGCTGGAACCTAACCTGTTTAACAAACTTCCCAGACGGTTCCGGACACCGGAAAGACTTATTCATACACTTGAAGTAAAAAGAGAAATCAACAGTTACAACTTCATTCTTGAACCGAACCTGATGACGAAAGAGGTTTGTATGGCACTGGCCAGAAGGGATTCGTTCTACCCTGATATTCCATCGGAACGCTGGAACAGGGAACTTGTGGAATATTTCACCGAATACGGCCATAGTCTGCGCTGGCTCCCTCAACTGCCGAAGAAACTACAGACCAGAAAACTTGCCGAGAAGGTTCTCAAGGAGAAACCTCAATACTTCCATTATCTGCGGATGGAATTCATCACACCTGAAATGTCCAGGCTGTTATGTCAAAAAGACCAGGATAATATCCGGTATTTCAAGGAACGGGTCATGGAATTCCAAAAATATACAGGCTTCCAGCCGAATTCTATGGATGTGAAACGGATTTCAAGCATATCAGGGACCGTGATGACAGCCGCCGATACTGCCGTATAGGACTCGCTTACATCGCCTTACAAAAATGTAAACGCGGATGGCATGAAAGTGAATACTATCTTATCATGACACGCCATCCCAACCGATATATGCCTGCCAAGACAGTGTTCAGAAAACAGATTACTACATTCCACCGGACATGGCTGGAAAAGACAATATGTGACAACGACCCGCAATTCCGGATTCCGAAGATTCAAAAGGATTTGAAGGATGTACAGGCCATGCGGTATTATGAGGTGGAACATATCCGTACCATACTGGGTTGCGAAATATTCCGCAACTCTTTCATGGGGCAGACAGTGGAATACTGTATCCGCAAGGACGGGCTGACCTACCATGACAGGAACATGGAAAGGCTCGCCTCCGGCCTGCAATACAAGATCCGTCAATTGAAGGAGCAGGCTGTACTCCCCAAAGGAACAGATGACTCTATGGAAATCAATGCAGAAACGGTACACCGCAATATGGGGTATTGTCTGATTGGAATAGAAGCCTTTGCGGAAGACTACGGACTGGACATAGCCCGGACCTATACCCTGAAAGAGCTGAAGGACGTTATCCATGAACAGGGATACAAGCCTTCACTGGAGAAATACAAAAAAGAAGTCCAACATCTAAATCTTATCTGAATATGAATATTCTCCAAAAAAGAATTGAAAACCTGTGCGATGAAATCATCGGCAGGATACTTGCACTGATGAAGGTAAACTCGGTTTCCGAAGTAATACTGACAGACAATGACAATCCGGTTTACGTAATCTGGTTTGACAAGATAGGTGATCCGTGCGAATGTTCCGTACACAAGGTAACTGCTGTCGGAAAAGGAATCACACTTGAAGTCCATGATAAGATAACCGGAGAAAATTACAAGGTAACAAGCCGCCATGAGGCGGCTCTAGCCAATCCGGTATGGCTTAACGATATTCTGGAAGCCATAACAAACATCTTCCATATAAAAGAAGATAATGTTATATGCTGCAAATGCGGAAGTACAAACGTAACCTGTGAAGCGATGATAAATCCCAATACAAAGGACTTTGACCACTATACAGATGACTCTTTTCAGTATGGGTGGTGCGACAACTGTAAAACCGGAGTAGTCATAAGCGACACATCTGAAGTAAAGAAGGGAATATCTCAGAAATATAAAGAGTTTACAGAGACTTACAATACCGAACCGCAACTGGCCTTATGCCGTATCATCTGGAAAGATGATATGAAAGAAACGGAAGTTTCCATAGCACTCGAAAACATTCCGGAAGAGCATGATGATGCCATCTTCTTCTATTGCGACAGCCTGTCCGATTTCATGGCGTTGGCAGAATACGGAGGAGAAGACTTCATCGTTACGGAATGTTTTAACTTTACCAACTTGGAAAATGAGGAATAATTTATTTTCATCTTTTCAAAGTTGCCTGATATGTAAACTTTATATATATTTGCAGCATGAAACAGGAAAGGACCATATCAGCCTACAAGAATTATTTCATGGACTTTATCTCATCTCTCAGAAAAGAGGAAGCCCGTAAGATATACTACATTCTTGATATGCTGAAAGTACAGGAAAGGGTAAGCAGCAAGTTCGTAAAGTATCTGCGCGAAGAGCTCTATGAAATCCGTGCTGAATATGGAGGCAACATCTTCCGGGTATTCTTCATATTTGATGACGGGAACATCGTAATCCTGTTCAACGGATTTCAGAAAAAGACACAGAAGACACCGCCTTCTGAAATAGAAAAAGCATTAAAGATAAAGGAGGAGTATTATGAAAGCAAGAAATGAAAACCTGACCAGCATCGATGCTATCATGGATGCGGAATTCGGCAAGCCGGGAACACCTGAACGTGAGGAGTTCCGTAAGGAGCATACGCCTACTGCATGGGACAGATTATATGCGATGCCAGAAAGAAGGAAAAGATGACCCAGTCCGAACTGGCTGAAAAAATCGGGACCAACAAGTCCTATATCTCCAGAATAGAAAAAGGTATTGTAGATCCGGGTATCAGTACGTTCTGCCGTATCATTGATGCACTCGGATTGAAGATTGAAATTGTCAAACCGGTATTATAATGGAAAATTATCAGGAAAAAGCCAGAGAAAACTTTTACCGCAACCGTCCATACGGCATTCACATTGATTATGCCCGAAAAGGATTTGTACTGTTCAATCACTATACAAATAGTCTCGGCAAACAGGAAACCGGTTCTATTGAGGCCTTCCCCTTGAAAAGTTCGAGGATGTGGACGCGATACCATTGAACGGGAAAATTATAAAAAATGGTAACCAGACAACAGACATCTATTTCTATACAGACGATTCAAATCCTTACAAAAACATGAAGCTGGATATGGATGCTCTGAAACAGTATAATCGGTTCATTTATCCCCTGTCACTTTTTTTAGACAGGATATTATAACAAGACAGCGTGAATCATGATAAATTCACGGCTGTCTTGTTTTCTATGGCATAAACAGTAATCTGTATTCTTCTTTTCTTCTCCTTTCAATTGACGGAATTTTCTTTCCCTTATAGTGACAATATCGTATGAAGTCCGCATAAATGTCCCGGTTACCGGCTTCCAGTTTCCTTATCAACGTGCTTTGGGGTATCCTGCCATAACCGAGCAACCTATATGGTCCCACCTGGTATGCCAGACATGCAACCAAAAGCGAATCCTTTCCCAGATGACGGAACAACGCACACATTTCCTTCAGGTCTTTTCTCAGAATACTGTCTCCCTCACTTTCTGTCAGACTGACGGGAAACTTTTCCCCTTTTCTGATACGGTGACCGTATGCAACATACGGATAATGTTCCGGACCATGCCATCCTTCGTATTTCTTGATACACCTGACAGCCGTTTCCCAACGTGAGTCTTCCACATTCTCCTGTGCACGCAGGGAAGTTACCGTCATGGCCAGTACCACCAATGGCAGTACTGACCTTAGAAGTCTAACGGTTATTATAGGGCACCTCCTTCCTGAACTGACAAAGAATCTTCCACGGCATCCGTCTCTTCATCGCCTGCATCATTGAAGTCAAATTCCATTTCCGTCATGTTTCCCCAATTGTCCTCGACAACGACAATGAAGTTCTGCGCCTCGTCACATAGTGAAGTATAATACATCCTGAACTTCCGGTTCTCCAACAGATAACGGTCATTCGGTTTGAATTCAAGACCGTTGTCCAGTTCAGGGAACCTTCCCCGTCATATTGGAAATAACGGATCGTATAGACCGTACCGTCAAAATCGCCCTCACTTTTGAGTTCACACCGTATTTCCGCCGTCTCATTCCTGTTCAGTTCCTTGGGAACCGGCATTGTTTCCACGGTAAACGGATAACTCTGCTGGATTTCCAGCTCGGATTCGCACGAGGTCAGTACAAGACTGACCAGAACTATGCAGAACATGGCAATCTTGCCTGCCAGCCCAAATCCTTTTCTTATATTCTTTTCTGTCTTCATTTGTTTTCCTTTGTTTTTGTCAGATATTCATTCAAGTCCTTTAATTCATCATACAAACCGGAACAGTCCATAACCTTATTCCCGAAATGTATGTTCAAAGTCTCCAGTGCAGTAATCCCGGCCCGATCACGGTCAAGAAAGCACAGGATTTTACCGTAACCCTCCAGAACGGCATACGACCGTTCCAGATTGGATACAGAGTTCAGCACCAGGCAGTCCTCGTCCTTCACAATCCGCAATACCAATGCCGAAAGGAAATCCACAAATCCTTCAAACACACAGCACGTATCCTGTTTCTTTCCGGACAGGGACACACAGGAAATGTCCTTGGGAGAGATGCATCCCTTGAACATCGGGTTACGGAGTTCATAGCCGCCGCTCCGGTTCATGAAGCCTATGGCAAAATACCGTTTGCCCCGTATTCCGTATGCCACTTCCTTGCAGAATCTCCCGGCTATGGCCGGATCAATGCCTCTCTCTTTCAGGTAACCTTTCAATGCCTCATGACTCAGTTCCGTCACTTTCACGTCCTCGAATCCGGAAACGCGGGGTATCTTCTTACGTTCCTGTAAAGGCCGGAGGGGAAGGATGCCGGATTTCCCTGAAAGGAACTCCAGCTGTTCCATGAAACCGGTACTTCCGGTCAGTTCTCCGGCAAGATGGAAGATGTCACCTCCCTTTCCGAGGCCAAAATCAAACCAGACATTCCGCTGCGTATCCACCTTGAAGGATGCGGTTCTCTCATTTCTGAAAGGGGATCTGAACCAGACATCATTTCCTTTACGGGATACAGGCATATGCCCCAGATTTTCAAGAAAACCGACAAGGGAAATCTGTCTAATCTCTTCCAGTTCCATAACCCACTAATTTATCATAAAACGGATGCCGATTCCATACTGGGTATGGCAATGTCCGAGACTTCCGCCCCACAGGAAACGTTCACGCAAGGAAGCCGTCAATGCCACACGGTCGGCAAGGTATAGTTCCATCTCCAGCGTCAGGGCACAGCCGTACACAAAGGCATCGCCGTTTTTCAGAGTGGCCCCGTCATAGAGTTTTTTATCGGACCAGTTTACCGTCTCATATCCAGCCAGTGCCGATCCTCCCAGATTGAGGAAGAACACTTTTCCCGCATCGGAAAGGATATTCAGGTAATATCCGCCTTCTGCCGTAAACTGCGCCGAAGGGATGGTCACATGACGGTAACCGTGTTTCATATGCAGGTAATCCGCTCCATATACCCATTTGTTCCCGCCTTTGGCATAGCTTGAAAGTATCATTCCCATATAGTATCCGTTATCGGAAGCCATACCTCCACGCATTTCCACACCCTGCATCCTTGGCAGAATCCGCTGGGCTTCTGCCTGTCCTACGGAAAGGACAAGCAGCAATGCCAGCATATACAATACTTTCGTTCTCATCGTACCTTCAGTTCGTTGATGGTTTCCGCACGCACCAGGTCTTCGTTGACCACCTCAAAACTCTGGTGACGGCCACCCTGTTTCTCATACATCTCCACAACCAGTTTCTTATCGTTCGGTATTGTAAACTTGGGAAGGGCAAATACCGTACATTCCGAATCCCTGCCGTTTACACGTGTCACATAATTGTAGGCACGCAGCGGATAAATCACCTGCTCCTGCATGGCCGTACGCTTCATCACCTTTTTGTCCACCACCTTGAACGTAATGAAATCCACGTCAAAGGGCACATTCGAGGAGTTCTTTACCTGGGTATGGAAATAAAGCAGGTCATTATGGGTGTACAGTCCTTTGAGCAGATACTGGATACCGAAACGCTTGCAGCCGATATGACGGATACGGCGCTTGTCATTCTCATACACGGATTTCATGATAAGACGTACCAGACGGGGTGACTCGTTATCCAGCTCGGTCAGATAGATTTCCATGGCATTGTTGGGACGGTTCACCGATTCTCCGTCATGGATGAAATCACACATCTCCACATTCAGCAGCAGCGGCTCATCGGCATACTTCACGTTGAAGGTATAGAAGTTCCCGTCTTCGGTTATTACAGACATATTGGTCTCCTCCCTGAAATTTCGTGTCGTGGCCTTTACTCGGATTACATTCTCGGCACCGTCGGCCTTGCCGGCTATCAGGTTTGTAGAACCAAGATCCACATACTTGACCGGAGCAGGGAAAATGACATGGACAGTCTTGTCATACGTTATTTCCAGTCCATGCGGCGGAATCATCTGGCTGAAACCGATCTTGCGGGTCAGCCCCTCATAATAATCACCGCTACTCTGCTGCGCCCAGGCAGCCGATACGCCCAGTAAAAGGGCAAACATCATCAGAATCTTCTTCATGTGCTTTTGTTTAATGGTTGTCTTTTCTTTCATAGTTTCCTGTATTTCATTTCTCCGGTGAATGGAGCAGTACCCGGTGTCCGGCCTTCAAAGTAATCTTTACCGTACGCATCCGTTTGGATATGTACTGGGAAACGCCCTGTATCACACCTTTTCCCAGATCGGAGGCAATCTGCGCCCCGGCATCTGTGGAAATGTTGATGCTGCTGTTCATCGAGGTTCCCATGTTGGCGGCAATCTCCCTGGCAGCGTCATATTCCAGTGAACCCGGCACCAGGATTCCCTGCTGTCCGTCTAGATCATAGACTTCTAGCTCCACCGGCAGGATAGTTCTCTTGTATTCCACGGCATTGACCATGATTTCCAGCCGTTCACCCTGTATGCGTGTGCCACCTACCAGTACGGTCCCTTTCGGTATGAAACGTCCGGCAACGGACATGGGCTCGGTAAGCCGCAGGCGCAAGGCCTGTCCGTCGGATACGGTCTGTGTTCCGTGTACACAGGCAGCAATGGTATTGCCTTCCGTTACTGTCTTCCGGCCGACAGCCGTATTGAAACCGGCATTGCGTTCTCCCGAAAAGGCGGATATGAACTCTTCGTCGCTCATAGGTCTGGAAAGCGAGGATACCACCTCATTGTGAACCTGTTTCACCGGTATGGCTTTTTTGTCCTCCGCTTTTCTGACGGGAGAAGGAGTCTCCACTGCCTGACGGTTATTGTATTTGGCGGCCAGTTCGTATGATTTTTCCATCAGGGCCATCTTTTCCTCCATGCCTGACAGTGGCTCCTGTTTCTGCTGCTGTTGCTGCATACGCTCCAGTTCCTCAATCCTTTCCAGAAGCCTTTCCTTTTCCGGATCGGTCCGCGGTTCATAGATGCTTCCCAGCGTACGGTTCATCTCACGGTAGGCTCCGGCCGAGGAACTGACCGGTCCGGCATTTCCTTTTTCTGTTTCCGTTTCCGTGTTTGTTTGCCTCTCCGGTGGAATGTTATCGGGAAGACGGACACTGTCTTTCCGTTCCTCTTTGGCAAACATGGACTCCGCAGCTTCAAAGAATGTCTTCCTTTTCCTGCTTTCCTGTTCCATCAGAGCCTTTTCATAGGCATCCTTCTTGTTTCCTTCCAGGCGGCTGTCCTCGGGAGAAGGGATTTCCGTATTGAATCCCTGTCCTTTATCCTGCCGCTCCCGTTCCTGCCCGGAAGGTGAGAATATCAGATAGAAACTTCCCAGACACAGCAGGAACATCAGCGGATACACCACAAATCCGGCGCGTTTGCGTTTCTGTTCCTCACTCAGCGGCTTCCTGTCCTTTGAAGACCGGAGCCTGAACGGTTTCATCAGCCGTTCCATTACTTTCTTGACTTTTTCTTTCTCCATTTCTTACAATAGATTGAATGAACTCCATACGGAGTGAATCCTTTTCCATAAATTCCATTCCGGACTCCCGATTATTACTGCCTATAAACGGTCTGCATGCCGTATAGACACATGCGGCGGTAAACGGGACAAACAGTATCCAGAGAACGGCCTTGCGCTGTTTAACGGTAAGTCTGTGGCAGAACCTCCTGAGTTGAAGGTTCGCCTGTCTCGTCAGGTTCCTTTTCATCGCTCTACGCTCCTTATGTCCTTGTTTTCCAGTATGGTCAGATGTTCGATGATAAAGCCGTTGGGGTTGTCATCGGAACGGGACGTATTCTGAAGCTGGCAGTCAGTCACCAGCGAACGTTCCGTCACATTACTCTCACGGATAATCATCTGGCGGGCATACGTCCTGGCCCTGTAGGGGTATCCGGAAAAGTCGCAGACCACGCTGTCCACCCGTACCACCTGATTGATATTACCGGAAATGAGACGGTTGTAATATCCTTTCTCGGCAAAATCCACATAGTAATGATAGGCGCTTTTGTCCGCCAGCTGCAAGGCACGGTTGATATTGTGCTCGATGGCATCCTTCTGTGGTGACAGCCCGAAAAAAAGCTCATGGAACCTTCTTACATGCTCCCTAGCTTCAGCCGGACGGTTCTGTGAAAGATCCTGTGAAAGGGCAAGCATCAGTGACTTGCCGCCATCGAGTACATAAATTTTCTCACGCTGTTTCTCCGCAAAGCGGTATGAGTTCCACAGGGCAAAGACGGTCACGAGCGTGCAGCATCCGACAAAGACCGCAAGCATCAGGCGTATCCGTCTGAAACTGCTTTCAATATTGGTCAGTGATTTGAATTCCATCTGTTTTCATGATTTTAATGTTCCTGTTCAGTTTATTTTCCACGCAGACGCCCTCCGATATTTCCCAGTCCGGAACCTGCGGCACCGGCTGCAAATCCTCCGGTCTTGGTCGCGGTACGGTTGATGTTTCGGTTGTAGTTTCCGGCACCGCCTGCCTGCACAATCCATCCGGCCACGGTCGGCACGGTAAAATATCCGATGATACCTATCAGCATGAAGATCACATATACCGAATTGGAGTTGTCCAACGAATAGTTCGGATTGTTCTGGAGCTCCAGGATGTCGTTCTGCAGCATAAGTACCTGAATCTTGGCCAGCATACAGCTGAAAAGGTCACTCACGGGAAGCCACAGATAGACGGAAATGTAACGTGTGAACCACTGGCTGAGCGTGGACTGGAAACCGTCCCACACACTGAAGGCAAAGGCAATGGGACCGAGGATGGACAATACAACCAGAAAAAAGGTCCTTACCGTATCTATAAGCAGGGATGCCGCGGCAAAAAGCAGTTCCAGCAGACTGCGGAAGGCGTCACGGATATTCTTTTCCAGATTGTACATGCCCACTTCCATATACATGCCCATGCGGGTTGCCATGGCATCGGGCGACCATCCGAGCTCGTCCAGCTGACGGTCAAACTCCTCATCGCTGACCAGATAGGCCGTTTCCGGATTACGGAGCATGGCTTCACGTTCCAGCCTGTCCTTCTGTTCACGGTACTGCTGCATGTCCATCGTCTGCCCCTCAAGCATCTTGTGGGTTCCCTGCACAATCGGACTCAGCACCGTATTCATCGTTCCGAGTACCAGAGTCGGGAAAAGCATGATGCAGATGCCTATCGCAAACGGGCGCAGAAGCGGATACACGTCTATCGGTTCGGCACGGGCAAGCGACTGCCAGACACGGACGGCCACATAAAACAGGGCACCGAGTCCGGCAAGTCCCTTGGCCACATCCAGCATATCCCCGCAAAGGGGCATCATTTCATTGTAAAGGCTCTCCAGAATGGTATGGAGATTCGAGAAATCCACGGATAACAATACCATAGGTTACCAGTATTTGGAGGTGTCATTGCCATAGAGCTTCAGGACACGGTCAAGGTCATTCTTCTTGCGGGCACGCAGAAAACTCACGGCTATATTCCTGTTCGTATAGTAATTCACGAGATTGCGGTAACGGCGCATACTGGTATAACAGTCATCCACCACGTCCATACGGTCCTTGTCGGTCATGGAAAGGGTGCTGACGTTGATTACCTGCTTGAGGTCCTGCAACACCCCGTTGCTCTCTTCCAGAAGTTTGGTATAACCGAAAGCGATGGCATCCAGTTCTTCGGGAGAAAAGTTCTCGTCACCCAGCATCTTTTGGAAATTGGTCACGTAGATTTCCGACACGTCACCGACCATCAGGATGATCTCACTGACCTTACGGGCATCCTTCACCAGATTGTTGACGGACTTCAGGGCATCATAGTATTTCTTGTACTGCTGGTATATCTTCACCGTCTCCGCAAAATTCTGGGCGGTACTTGTCGCGGTTGAAGAGGTATGCACGATATTGTCCGACATGTTGATGATACTCTGGGCAAGGTTTCCCGGATCGGTCACCACCCACTGTGCCCGTATCTGTCCGGCAAGAAAAAAGGTTCCTGCACAAAGCAGCAGCAGTCTTTTTCTCATGGACGCACCTCCTTCCTTACATAGTCACCGTTCGGAGAAAAGGTCAATACGTCAGCCGCCTCATTGTAGGCGATGTCTATGCGGTAGCCGGTATTGATGAACAGGTTACCGTTTTCTTCCACCAGCAGATAGGTTTCCGACTTCAGCTTCCGTGTCTTTCCGCTGCGGGCGAAAACCGTCACCTTGTAGGCGTCCCCTTCCTTATATATAAGGACATCGGGCTTGCCTTCCACACTGCTCCATGAACCGCACAGGCGGTCACAGTCCTTGAACCTGCTTTCACTACAGCTCTGCAACAGCAGTGATGCCGCCCCGATCAGGCAGGCGGCCAGTCTGTACAACTGTCTGTTTTTCATGTCTTGTCTTTTTAATGATGTTGTTCTTGTTTTACTGAATCTCTCAAAGTCCCATCTTGCGTCTCTTTGGCTTCGGACTGACAGGGATGCGGACTTTTCCGGTCGGCCTGTCCTTACAGGCTGGCTGCCGGCATTCCTTGCGGATAATGGCATCGTCCTTTTTGTTTGGGGACTTCAGGCCAACCATGGTTTCAAACCTGGCATAAAGTTCCTTATAGGCCTTTTCTGACTGTTGCCGCCTGATTTCATCCGGGGAATTCCGGTCAATGCCGTATTTCATGAGAAAACAGGAATTAATGAAAGGGCTGTCAATATTCTTCGGGTTGGCGATGAAACCTCCCAGCTTTTCCAGTTCCCCGTACAGCTTGTCGAGATACTGTACGGGAGGAGGGGAACAAAGCCGCTCGAAGACCTTCTCCACAGCATGTGTCAGTCTTACATCGACCTCTACGGCATCAGGTATCTCGCCTCTGAGCCTTCTTTCCCTGTAATCTTCCGGTTCCATACTTTCAAGCCGGTGATACAGCTCATAGTCTTCTGAAAATCCGTAATATTCACGGATATCCTTCGGTATGTCCCATCCGTTCATCAGGGACCAGTAGAGACATTCAATGGTCTCCTTACGCTTTCTTTCATCCGATTCAAAACTGTCATTCATAACCGTCATGCTTTACCGTTTGACCTTTTCCTTTCCCTTCTCATTTCCGCAATGCGTTTCACGGCCAGTTCCAGATTTCCGCCCAGTTCCCTGGCCAGCTTCTGCAATTCCAGCTTTTCCGACTCTTCCGTGGTATATACGGCATATTCCTCATCGCTGACTTCCGTGGCATACACGGCCGAGTGGGTACCGCCAAGACCGATCCAGACCTCACGGTAGAAACGTCCGGGATGGTTGGCTTGGTTAATGGACAGGATCTGTCCGCGTTCCTTGTCGGTCAGTCCGAGAAGCCGCTGGATATGGTCGAACTTGTTCATGTATTTCCGCTGGTCAAGAAGAATCTTGCAGTCACTGTTGTTGATGATAGCTTCCTTTACGACAGGGGAACTGATGATGTCATCCACTTCCTGGGTGACCACCACGGCCTCACCGAAATATTTTCTGACGGTCTTAAGTAGGCTAAGCACCCGGCGCCTTATCATATTTCTATGGCAGGTTTCCAAAAGCTCGCCCCCGAACCGGACTTACACCTCTCAGCGTATCCGGCTCTCCACTAATTTCAGTCTATCTTTCCGTCATGTATCTTCTTGTGACAACTCCTGCACACGGCAATCGTCTTGCGTTTACGGGCAATCATGTGTCGTTCCCAGCTTTCCTTGCCCTGTAAGTTCTTTAGTTTCCTTACATGATGCATAACAAGGTCGTCTGTCGCTTCACATAATTCACACTCACGGGCTTTTAGTCTTTCAACAAGGCTTGTCCGCCCTGCGGTATAAATTGTCCGTGGCATAGTGTCACATTCCGATTTATAGGTGGGCTTTTTTCGTTTGAACCCACCATTATAAAAGTATCTTTCCTTTACACCTGTTTTAGTCATGTGCTTTATGGTAAACCTACCGTTCTTGCGATATTTCTTGTTTACCTCACGTGTGCGGCACTTGTATTTGCCTGCAAACGTTTTGTACATGCTGTATTCCATGATGTAACTGAAATTATTCAAGGCATGGGCGCAGTTGTTAGCTATGGAGTAATAGTTATAGAAACCCACGATTTCTCGATTATAACTATCAAGGATTTCAAGGTCGTCATTGAATATCAGTCCCGATTTACATTTCGGTTTCCATATTTCCTTTCCGTTACGGTTTGTCAGTTCCAAGACTCCCAAATTGAAAAGTTTTTTACGGACAGTTTCCATACTGACATTTAAGCAGACCCTTTTACCATAGGTTCTTCTTCTTAATCTACCCCGTTTATCCCTTTTTTGGTCGTTGGACTTTCTTACAGTGATTTCATATCCGAGAAATTTGGCAGGTCTTTCCGTGTGGGTGACAAGTGTCTTTTCATCGGACAGTTCCAATGCCAATTTATCAGCAAGGAAGTTTTTAATATCTTCCTTTATCTGTAGCGCATCCTGCTTGCTTCCGATAATTCCCACAAGAAAATCATCTGCATATCTTGCATATTTCATCCTTCTGTAATCGGCATCCATTTCTTCGCCGTTGGGATATTTAGCCCGTCCTTGTTCTATTGCTTTCAGTTCAAGGATTAGCTTTGTCCTTTGCCTTTCGTCTTTTACGGACTTCAATCTTCGCACAGTACGGCTTCTTGCATTTTTATAGTCCATACTTTCTCTACTGAATTTTCGTTTCTTCCCTTTGTCGAATTTGGCAGTGTATTCCTTTATATACTTATCCAGCTTGTCAAGGTATATATTAGCCAATATCGGGCTGATGATACCACCTTGCGGTGTGCCACTGTAAGTATTGTGGAATTGCCATTCTTCAATATATCCAGCTTTCAAAAACTTGCGTATCAATCGGATGAATCGTTCATCCGCAATGCGTTCCGAAAGAATGCTTATCAATACATCATGGTTTATATTATCAAAGAAGCCTTTTATATCTCCCTCTACAAACCATTTTGCACCGCTAAACTCCTTTTGGATATGAGTTAATGCAGTATGGCAGCTTCGATTGGGACGAAACCCATGCGAGGTATATTCAAAACTCCCCTCGTATATGGCTTCCAATACCATTCTTACCACTTCCTGTATCAACTTGTCATTGAAAGTCGGTACGCCAAGAGGTCTTTTCTTACCGTTTTTCTTCGGTATGTACACTCTCTTTGACGGTTGGGGCTGGTACGTTTCGTCTTTTAACGTATCAATCAACTTTTTAATTCGTTTCAGGCTCATGTTGTCAATGGTCTGACCGTCCGAACCTTTAGTCATGTTACCTTCTTTAGCATAAATACGCTGATAGGCAACATAGAACATTTCCTCATTGAACAAAATTCTGTAAAGGCGTTCAAACTTATAGCTTGCATCCTTACTGTGTTCTGACAGACTGTTTAATACTCTTTCTGGACTTCTCATAATGTCTCTCACATTTTCCGTTAATTGTATTAATAATTAGCTGCTTCCCTTCGCCATGTACAAGGTGTTACCTTGCTCGGACTACTATGGAAGCTCCGTTACCACTCCGAATTTTCATAGGTCAAACCTAATAGCCTTTCGGCACTTCGGGATAGGTAATCCCCGTTTATCACATCGTAACTGTTGGCATGATAGATTGTCGGATACGACTTCCGTCCTTTAATCGCTTACTGCGCTTGTGTCGTGATAAGTTCTTGCTACATTCATACCTATTCACTGAAGTATTATCACGATATGGCGGTTGATAGTTACCTTACGCCATAGCCTCAAGGGGGACCACTCAGACTATCGTTCAATCAATTCGGACTTTATCCTCATATCTATCTTTTCATCTCGCCATTCAGTCGCAGTTTGGTAACTAACTGACTTATGACTTTTCCGACATGCTACACTCCCTGCTCGGTTAAGTTTTCCCGAAACAGATAAGTCGGCTGATGATAGGTTATTTTTCAAAGAACACGTTCCTAATCTCTTGCCAAAGAGATATTTACGATGCAACCTTTACGGGCGCACAAAGATACTTTATGTACTCACTCATATTGGCGGACATCAGGCTTTCCAGCATTCCTCAATGAGTATCATCTTACGGATGCCTTTCAAACGGCGCATCTTAGCGATGAAGGTTTCCATGATTATCAGCGTGACCACGGGCAGAAGCACCTTGTTTCCGCTGATATTGTCCAGTTCAAATACGATAAAGCGCTTGTTGGTAAGATCCAGTTCCTTGTCCGAATTAAGCAGGAAATCATAATCACCGCCACGGTAGAACGGTTCCAGCACGTTCAGGAAACCGTCGATGTCAAAATCCTTCTCACGGACTTTCTTCTCCTCAATCATCCGGCGGTAGTCATCACGCACAAACTCGTAGAATCCGTTGAAATCGGGTCTGACATCCCTGTTTTCCGTTATCCTGCGGATGTATGCGTTCACCGCTCCAGAAAGGGCCACTTCTTCAGAACGCCTTGGGGCTTCATCCTCACGTTTCCAGAGTGTGAGTATCAGTGTCTTGATGCTTTCACGCTTTTCCACGTCAAATTCCCCGGAATCCGTATAGAACGGATTGAAGGCGATGGGATTGTCCTCCTCATAGGTGATATAGATACCGTCCTCGCCATGTGTCCGGTCATGAATCAGGCTGCAAAGTCCCTGATAGCTGTTTCCGGTATCCACCAGCAGGATATGGGTACCCTGTTCATAATACTGGCGGACAAGATGGTTCGTTAAGAAGGATTTACCGCTGCCGGAGGGACCGAGTATGAACTTGTTGCGGTTGGTGATGATTCCCTTGCGCATGGGCAGGTCACTGATGTCCAGATGAAGCGGTACGCCGCTCTGCCTGTCCGTCATACGGATACCGAACGGGCTGGGCGAACTGCGGTAATTCGTTTCCGAAGCAAACAGGCAGACAGCCTGTTCCAGAAAGGTATAGAAACTTTCCTCAGCCGGAAAATCGCCCGCATTGCCGGGAATACCAGACCAGTACAGCACCGGAGTATCTATCGTGTTGTAATGGGGTACGCATCCCATCAGGCAAGCTGGCTGCCGGTATCGTTCTTGATACGCCTTAACTCTTCCTCGTCTTCCGCCCAGGCCAGTACGTTACAGTGGCACCGTACCGGAACAAGCCCTTTCGTATGCGCCTCGTCAAGATACATTTCTGCCCATTCATAGTTCACGGCATTGCTGCGGCTGTATTTCGACAGGGACAGCATGTTGCGTGAGGTCTTTTCCATGCGTTGCAGGATTTCCTGCGCGTCATCGATGAACACGTACTGCGAATAGACATGGTTGCATGAAAGCAGGAGTCCTACCGGAGCCGCAAACGAAAGACGGCAGTCGCTACGGTCCGTGGATAAGCGCTCATAGCGCATGTCCGTGCCCACACTGCCGGGAAGGTCTTCCGTATCGGAAAGTACATGCAGGCAAAGACGTTTGTCACCGATGCGCATACGTTCCGGATCAAGGCAGATGTCCTGTAATACGGGGTGCGTGTCCTCCATACCGAGAGTCAGGTATCTTTCAATCAGCCCGGGACATTCTTCCGTTCCGACCACCTCTTCCGTTCTGAGACGCTTCATCCTGACATGCCCGAATCGTTCATGATACGCTCGAACTGCTCCACCGCCTCCAGGAATTTCACGACCGAATCCCAGTCCGTGATTTCCTTGGGAAGGATATACGCGGCACAGGGTACTGAAATCACTGCGGCGACGGGCACGTTCGCGTGTGGTCTTTGTCAGATACAGGAAGCAGCGGTGTCTGAGATACGGGCGTTCGTTGAAATGACGCTCATAGCTGCGGGACAGGAAACTTTCCGTCCCGTTTCCTTCGCTCCGGTAGTTTTCCTTGACGAACCAGTCCTGCTTGTACACGACCGAATAATTTGGAAGCACCTTCATGGCCTTTACCCAGGTACCGTGAATGGCTTCATATTCCGCCGCCGTCACCGTGTACAGTTCAGGCAGCTCGACCTCGAAGGCTACCGTAATGTCCGCATCCTTGCTTACGATGCAGTTGTTTTCCACGGCCAGAATCGGGAATCTGTCTTCCAGATCACAGGCCTTCAATACACTTCTCATTTCTTTCTCTTCTTTTTGGTTAATGCTCTGAATATTCTGCGACGGGCTGACAGATAGCGCGGATGGCGTTTCTCGGCCAGCATCTTCATCAGCCCATGCTCACCGTAGCGGGCATTCATGCGGAAAGTCAGCCATACGGCAAGGGTACCGGATATCGCCCCGAAAGACAGGCATACCAGCTGGCTGACACCGGCCATATACAGGACAACCACCGCAAGAAAGACCGATACAAGGCCTCCGGCAAAAAAGAACAGGTACTGTGATTTCAAGCCCTTGAACTCAATCGGACGGCCTGCTCCTTTGTTGATACGGTAATCCATGGCTTATAGGAAGAAGGAACGGAGAATGGTGGCGGCCACAATCAGGAAGATGCAGGCGAAGAACCAGCTTGCCGCAGTCTTGGACGTATCCGGGTCACCGCTGCTGAACTTGCCATACGTCTTGATACCGCCGACCAGACCGAGTACGGCTCCGATGGCATAACACAATTTGGTGGCCGGATCGAAATACGAAGTCATAAGGCTGGTAGCCTCATTGATGCCGGCAAGACCCTGTCCCTGTGCGAAGGCACCTGCCGCTGCCAGCACACATAATACTGAAAATAGGATTCTTCTCTTCATTGTTGAATCATTTTGGGGTTTGACATAAATGTTGAATTCGACTGCAAATATATAAGGCTTAAACCGCTGTGATACAACACCGTCATCAGGTGTCACCAGATGTCATCAGATGTCATTCAGGAAGCCTTACAGACATAAAAAAAGCATCCCGAAAAGATTTCCGGGATGCCTGAATATATCGGTGTCAGATATATTTCCGCCACTCGTCAGACGGTTCATTCCCATCCTTTACTTTAAGCGGTTTGGGATTGCCGTCCTCATCAAGATACCTGTCTATCAGTTCCTCTACAATCGCGGAATTCTCCATATTGGAAAGGAACACATCAATCAGGCTGGTCTGCCTGATGGAGAACAGGACACGGGCCGCCTGCATGGCCTTCTCATGGTCGCTTCATCCTGATGTGTCAGATATTCGCCGAGTACTTCCATGTCCCTGCTGGACAGAACAGGTGATACGGATTCCACTTCGGGAGACTCCGCATCAAGGTCTTCCTGGACTTCCTGCAGGAGTTTCATTTTATCCAGCTGAAGGTTGCATTCCACATCTTCCTGCTGCACATCCTCCTCCTCACCGATAAAATTCCTTTCAAGTGGCTGGCTCATGAAGGGAGCGGCAGTCTTTCCGGCATTCTCGTCCAGATAGACATAACGGGTACTTCCCATCACTTCTGCATCTGAAACCGCAGATTCCGTTCCGGCAGCTTCTTTATTTTCCTTCTTCACGCAAGGTTTCCCATAAAGCAGGGTACAAACAGTTTCGATACGCCTTCTCCAGCCATACACGCTGTACAGCAAATAGCCTATACAGACAATCCGTACACAGAAGTATATCAGTTCTTCCATAAAGAATCCTTATAGAGAAAACATTCAAGTTCATTCTTCAGCAATTCTCCGTGGCGTTTCAAGTGCTCCTCCACGATATTGCTCACATAGACTGAAACACTCATGCCGGGAGCCATAAACGGAATAAGGCGGCTTGCCTTGTTGTACAAACCGCAACGGATACGAATCTGACGTCCTTTCCCGACTGGAGTATCGTTCAGATACACACGGCTATATTCGGGAAAGCAGTTCGCTATTCCTATTTTCTCATTCAACTCTCTGACCTGTCTTTTCAGTGAACAAATCTTATTGGACAGTAAATAAACGCAACATAACAGCAGACCGCAAACCAATACGGCAACAGTCAATACAATCCATATCATTTTCAGAATGTTTTTGGGGTTTTTCGGCGAAACAGCTCGCCAAGCTCTTCACTGTAAGTCTCAAGATGGTGTGCCAGCACATTATCCAAAAAAGCGGGCACACTCATGTCATCACTCAGAAGGGGAAGGATACGGGCCAGCCTGCAATACATGTCATAGCTGATATAGGTCTGCTTTCTGTGTACGGACTTCTTTCTGTCCAGAAACAGTTCCTTATACATTTCCACCTTCTCTTCCAGTCCGGGATCGGCGCGTATCGTTTTCCGGGACTTTTCCTGTCCCTGTGTCTTTACATCCGGTACATTTTTTTCCTTTTCTGTGACAGGAAGAACATTCTCGCCGACATCAGTTCCAGATTTACCGCAGGAAATGGATTCACTGGCCATCATGTCTTTCAAGGCATCCTCGTCCACCTTGAATATCTCTCTTTTCTTTGCCATAGCCATTATCCCGGAAATATGATACGTTCCATCTCCTGGGCAAACGCCTCAAGACGGCTGTCTTTCAGTAGTGATTCGGAAGGAGGAAGAAGGGTGCAGCGGAAATGCTGCCTGGAAGAAGGTGTCATTTCCTTGTTAAAACGTTCAAGATCCGGAAGTACGGTTTCAAAGACCTTCAACCCCATACGAAGCACTATTGCATTATACATTACATACAGTTCTTTTGAAGTACGGCTGTCCATACGGTTCCAGAATAAACGTATGTCCTTCAGGGGAGCTTCCGGATGCTGTCCGATAAAATCCTGAACGGTCGATACAAAGGAAAGGCTGCTCTGCATGACCATACGGTCCTTTACAATGGGAGTAAAGATAAAATCCATGTTCATGACGGACTCGAATACACCACGGGAGTTCACCGTTCCGGGAAGATCGAAGAATATCAGGTCATAGTCGCCTTCCAGTTTGCCGGGAATCTCTGCGGCTGCCTCCGGCGTGGAAGTGACGATCGGATAGGCCTTACGGGAACCGTCTTCAAACTGACGGCAGAAAAGTCGCTGGTGATACTCGCTTTTCTCAAGGTTCTTCAAATCCCTTCCCCTTAGTTTTTCCAGACTGAACTGGGGATAGTCACAGTCAACGACAGCAACTTTCAGACCTCTTACATAATTAAAATAACTGGCAAGAACCGCTGTTACCGTGGACTTGCCCACACCGCCTTTCTGATTGCTGAAGGCGACAAGAATCGGACGTTTGTTCATACCTTTTGTTTTTGGGGTTAATATTCACTTTTTCTTTCACTAATCTTACAATGGCATTACGCTATTGTGATACTATATTGCCATGTTATTATGTCCTCATGTTATTACAATATTATGTTGCCGCGTTATTATGTCCTTATGTTATTGCAATACTATGTTGCCATGTTATTATGTCCTTATGTTATTGCAATACTATGTTGTTACGTTATTATGTCATTATGTTATTGCAATGCTATATTGCCATGTTATTATGTCATTATGTTATTGTAATACTATGTTGCCATGTTATTATGTCCTTATATTATTGCAATACCATGTTGTTATGTTATTATGTCATTATGTTATTGCAATATTGCACGCTTAAATCGCGTCAAAAATAAGGTCTTTCAAGCATACAGGTAATATGTAACCAATACCATGACATCAGATGTCATCAGGCGTCATTATATGTCATACAATCCGCTATTTCACAACTGTTTACACGGTCATAATTTTGCAAAGTCAGAACCGATGAACGGCTTGGAACATCTTCCGACGGACAGCAGCACGCCGCTCACGTCGCGCAGCAATCCGCTGGAGGTGGATTCTCTGTTCAAACGAACAGAGCAAGTTGTGTTTTTGTACGACAGAAAGTATTCTGCCATACAAAAACCAACTTGCCCTCCCTAACGGTCGGGAGATTTTCCTCCAAAGTCGGAAAATCTGACGGAGAAAGAAAAATAACCCAAAAGCAGAAAAGCATGGAGAAAAAACAGGCAAGAAGGACAGGCAGAAAACCGAAGACTGATCCGGCGGACTACAAGTACAATTTCCGTCTGAACGCACAGGAGAAAAGCAGATTTGAAAGACTGTTTCTGGAATCCGGAGCAAGGGACAGGACAATCTTTATCAAGAAATCAATCTTTTCAGAACAGCTGAAGGTAATCAAGGTGGACAAGGTTTCCATGGACTATTACATCCGGCTCGGGGAATTTTACAGACAATTCCAGGCAATAGGCAACAATTACAATCAGGTCGTAAGGGCCGTACAGAAAAACTTCGGGGAAAAAAGGGCGATGTCCTTGCTTTACAAACTTGAAAAGGCTACCCTGGAACTGATACTGCTCAACAAACAGATTATGGCCTTAACTAAAGAATATGAAAAGAAATGGTTGCAAAGATAAGTCACGGAGAAAGTCTTTACGGGGCACTGGCCTATAATCATGAAAAGGTATTTCAGGGGACGGCGGAAATCCTTTCCGGACACCGGATGATTTCCGACCGCCCGGGACTGCCGAGCGAGGACATGCGTCTAGCTCTCCTTTCATTTGAAAACCATCTGACGGCAAACAGGAGGACGGATAAGCCGGTCCTGCATATCGCCCTCAGCCCGGCACCGGAAGACAGGCTGGACAATGACAGGCTGGCGGAACTGGCAGAGAAATACATGCAGAAAATGGGTTATGGTGACCAGCCGTTCATCGTGTACAGACATGGAGATACCTGCAACACGCACATACATATCGTGAGTGTATGCATTGACGATGAAGGAAGGAAAATCAATGACTCCTATGAACACCGCCGTTCAATGACAGCCTGCCGGGAACTGGAACAGGAATTCGGACTGCGTAACAGTGCGGATGCGGAAAGACGGAATCCGAAAGCGGAACTGAAAAAGGTGGATGCCTCACAGGGGGATATACGCCATCAGATAGGAAACACACTAAAGGCCGTACTGGAAAGCTACCGTTTCCAGACTTTCGGAGAGTATTCCGCACTGCTTTCCACACTGAACATTGAAGCCCGACAACTACTAGGCGATTACATGGGAACACCCTATACGGGTATCATCTATTCGGCTACAGATGATATTGGAAAAGTAGTCAGCCCTCCGATAAAAAGTGCAAGGTTCGGCAAGCGTTTCGGAAATACGGGACTGTCCGAACGTATGTTACGGCATACACAGGACTTCAAGGAAGGCAGATGGGCTCCTGCCATATCCGGCAAGGTCGTATGGGCCATGCGTAACGCAAAATCGGAACAGGAATTCAGGGAACTGCTGAAACAGGAGCACATTGATGTGGTATTCCGAAGGAACGATACCGGACGTATCTACGGTGTCACATTCATAGACCATGAACGGCGCGAGGCGTTCAACGGTTCACGTATGGGAAAGGAGTTTTCCGCCAACGTATTCAACGGCCTTGTCAACTGGTGGGAAGGAATACCCTGGCAGGACAGACAACAGTCCGGTCCGGAGGAACTTTGGAAACGGTACGGCCACCGTATGGAAGAAAACAGTGCGCTTGAACAGGCGGCAGGCATCTTCTCCTTTGAGGCAAATCCGGCAGTCGATTACGAGGAAGAAGCGTTCCGTCGCCGCATGAAACGGAAAAAGAAACCGCAGAAACGCAAATCACGCGGTATCTGATCAATCAAAATGAGTCAACAACAGGGGGAACAACGGATTCCCCCACAATCATCTACATCATTATGCAACAGGAAGACGATTTGAGAGCCCTTGCCAAGATTATGGAATTCGGCAGGGCTGTCAGTATTTTTATTCTGGTAGTCCACGTTTATGTATACTGCTATCCCAGTATGAGTGCCTGGCATCTGAATCTGGATGTCATAGACCGGATACTGATGAACTTTGACAGGACAACCGGTATATTCGGCTGTATCCTTTGGACAAAACTGATGGCAGTGCTTCTGCTGGCCATATCCTGTATGGGTACTATCGGAGTCAAGGGTGAGAAGATTACATGGCAGCGTATATGGCGGTACTCACTGCCGGGGCGGTTCTGTTTTTCATGAACTGGTGGCTGCTTGACCTGCCTTTTCCACACGAAGCGATTACTGCCCTGTATGTGGTGACACTTGCAGCCGGTTATCTATGCCTGCTCATGGCGGGACTGTGGATCAGCAGGCTTTACAGGCATAACCTGATGGAGGATGTGTTCAATATGGAAAACGAATCCTTCATGCAGGAGACAAGGCTGATGGAGAATGAATATTCTGTCAATCTGCCCACCAGATTCCAGTATGGCGGCAAGCTCAACGACGGCTGGATCAACGTGGTCAATCCTTTCCGCGCGACCATCGTATTGGGAACACCGGGTTCCGGTAAATCCTACGCAGTGGTGAACAACTACATCAAACAGATGATTTCCAAAGGTTTCAGTGTATATATCTATGATTACAAATTCGATGACCTTTCAACCATTGCCTATAATACATTGTTGCACAATATGGACAAATATAAGGTAAAACCGCATTTTTACGTCATCAATTTTGATGATCCGCACCGTTCACACCGCTGCAATCCCATCAATCCGGAGTTCATGACAGACATATCTGACGCATACGAAGCAAGCTATACCATCATGTTAAATTTGAACAAGACCTGGATTGAAAAACAGGGTGACTTCTTTGTAGAGTCTCCTATTATCCTTTTGGCAGCTATAATCTGGTATTTGAAAATATACAAAAATGGTATCTATTGCAGCTTCCCTCATGCCGTGGAACTGCTGAACAAACCTTATTCTGATTTGTTTACCATATTGACTTCCTATCCGGAACTGGAGAACTACCTTTCTCCTTTCATGGATGCCTGGAAGGGTGGGGCACAAGACCAGCTTCAGGGCCAGATAGCTTCGGCGAAAATTCCGCTTACCAGAATGATTTCTCCACAACTGTACTGGGTCATGACAGGCAATGATTTTTCTCTGGACATCAATAATCCGAAGGAACCTAAAATCCTTTGTGTGGGCAATAATCCGGACCGACAGAACATCTATTCCGCAGCGCTCGGACTGTATAATTCCAGAATCGTCAAACTGATAAACAAGAAAGGGCAGCTTAAAAGCACGGTCATTATAGACGAGCTTCCTACCATCTATTTCCGAGGACTGGACAACCTGATTGCAACGGCACGTTCCAACAAGGTGGCGGTCTGTCTGGGATTCCAGGACTTCAGCCAGCTTAACCGTGACTACGGTGAAAAGGAAAGCAAGGTGATTCAAAATACAGTCGGCAACATATTCAGCGGTCAGGTGGTCGGCGAAACGGCCAAGACACTTTCCGAACGCTTCGGAAAGATTTTGCAGAAACGGCAGTCCATATCCATCAACCGTCAGGATGTCTCTACATCTATCAACACCCAGCTGGACTCACTGATTCCAGCATCCAAAATTTCCAACCTCTCACAGGGTACGTTTGTCGGTTCCGTATCGGATAATTTCGGTGAGAAAATCGACCAAAAGATTTTCCATGCGGAAATTATCGTGGACCATGCCAAAGTAAGTGCGGAAGAAAAGGCTTATAAAAAAATCCCGGTTATCAACAGGTTCAAGGACAGTGAAGGAAATGACATCATGCTCCAACAGATACAGCGCAATTATGACCAGATAAAGGCGGATGCACAGGCTATCATCAACGATGAGATGGAACGTATCAAGAGCGACCCGGAACTATGTGAACGGCTGGGAATAGAAAGTGCAGAAGAGGAGAAAAGAAAAGCTGAATAGATACAGAATGACAAATAAATCCTGAATCAGTTTGATTTTCAGGGAACATTCCTTATCTTTGAAATTGAAATAGAACATAACGGCGGATTACGGGATGTTTCCGTCGATTATATACATAAGTCGCAAGATGTCTCGAACAGGAATCTGACAAATTCAAAAACACGGAGGCTATTGCGTGAGGCTTATGTTATACCTTATAGCGTGAGCCCATGCGAGTTTCTGTGTTGGGCTTTGTCAGAGCCTCTGTTCGAAATAAGCATGGGTTTCATGCTTTTATTTTTAACAAGCAGAGGTATGGCAAAAGTACAGATTATTATGCCCGTCACATTGGACGGATTTCTACCGGATAAAAATGAGGAACTGATGGAATGGCTCAGGACAGACCGGAACGGTTTCCCTTATTGGGAAGAGCGGGCTACATTTAACATGTATCCGCATTACGGTATGCTTGATTTGATGGATGCCAAGGAAAGACATGAAAGACTGCACATTTTTCATGAAGGTAGAAGATGAAAAAAGTGCAGAATATGTGGGTGGTGTATTTCTCTTCCGACTCGCAGATGAACTGGTCATTTACCTGCTTCCAATATCATACAAAAGCGGGAAAAACATAACCGGAAAGATTCAATTCGGACAATGGACTTTGCGTGAGTCCAAAACATTCCGAAACAATGTATGCAGACTGGTATACCGCCTTAAAGAATAAAGATTACTTCAGACCAAGTTTCTTCATTTTCTTGTACAGGGCTGTACGACTGCAACCGAGTTCCACTGCTGTCTTGCTGACATTACCATGATTTTTCTCAAGCAGGTTTCGTATCTTTTCCTTTTCCTGAATGATACGAATATCCGGATTGTCACTACAATCTACATTGTCCAGTCCCAAGTCACAAACATCCAATAATACATTATCCGCAACAATTACCGCACGTTTGATTTTTGCGTTCAATTCCCGCACATTACCAGGCCAGTCATATCCCAGCATGCATGCTTTCGCTTCTTCGGTAAATCCCTCATTCTTGACACGGATTCTACAGGAATGTTCTCTTCTGAAGAATTCGGCAAGCGGAAGAATATCGTCTTTGCAATCTTTTAATGGCGGTTGAACAATTTCGAGTTCTGCAAGGCGATAATACAAATCCTCACGAAAGCGACCTTCCTCCACCGCTTTTTTCATATCCTCATTGGTAGCAGAAATGATACGTACATCCGTATGTTTCACTTTATCACTTCCTACCGGATTAAACTCCTTTTCCTGAAGGACACGTAGAAGAAGAATCTGCATGGAATACGGCATATTACCAACTTCATCCAGGAATAAGGTTCCTCCATTGGCCGTCTCAAAATGTCCTTTCCTATCAGCAACAGCTCCTGTAAAAGCTCCTTTGACTACACCGAAAAATTCAGAAGCCTGCAAATCGTTAGGTATACTTCCACAATTGACGGCAACGAATGGTTTGTCACGTCTGTCACTATAACGGTGTATCATCTGGGCTATCACCTCTTTACCGCTTCCACTCGAACCAAATATCATAACAGAAAGATCCGACGGTGCCACACGACGAGCCAGTGAAGCGGATTTTCTTGCTGCTTCACTGGTACGTTCAACAAAAGAACATTCTTTACGTACAATAACAGGTTGTTTAAGCATGCTATGTACTAATTCTATCAGTTGCTCTTGATGAACAGGCTTTTGCAAATAATCCTTAGCACCGAGCTTGATGGCACGGACCGCATCCGTGATACAGGCATAATCTGTCATGACAATAAATGGAACTTCCACATTAGAACGCATCATCCATTCCAGAAGGCTGATACCATTTCCTTCCGGCAGACGTACGTCTCCCAACACAAGATTGATTTCGTTTTTCTTCAGAATACTACGTGCTCCGGGCTCGTCCATTGCGGTTAGAACTTCGTAACCGGCTTTTTGCAACCATTTTTCAATCATACCGCAGAGTATCATATTATCTTCAACTATGAGGATTTTCATATTTCTTCAGTTCCTTTTTTGTTTCTTCTATTAATTTTTTAAGCCACTCCATGATTTGTATTGCATGTTCATGAACAGTTTCGTTTTGGCTATCACTGTCATGCAATATTCTTTGAAAATCACGTAAAATATTATCTTTCTCGAGCATTTCCCATACAGGCATCATCCGGTGTATTATTTTTCTCATGGTCTCACGGTCGGTTATCCTGTCAGCAGATTCCATCTCCTCCAGTTCTTTTTCAGATTCCATAACAACGAGAGAAAGCATATGACTATAATCATCCGTATTCTCCAGTAAACTGGAAAAATCAAAATCTCCGGAAACTGAAACTTGTGTACGAGATACAATGGTGGATAAAAAAGCGAGCAGTCCGTGGATATTGAACGGTTTATGAATACAGCCTGCAAATCCTTCTTTTTCATAAATTCCGGAATTTCCATCACCACGGGCAGTCATGACTGCTACTGGAACAGTTCTAAAATTGCCGATGTCCGAATTGCGAAGCAATCTTAACAAACAGAATCCGTCAGTATCAGGCATTTGTACATCTGTCAAGACCAAATCATATTCAGAATTTTCAAGAGCGGCCACTACTTCACGTGCATTCTTACAGGTTTTACAGGATATACCTTTGCGCCCGAGCATATCTTCTGCTATTTTCAGTTGTATAGGATCATCGTCCACTACAAGAACATTCTTAGGCAATATAGTTATTGTATTATGGTCCGATTTGTCTTCCTCAACTAACTCATCCGTTTCAGGCAAAGGAAGTTCCAGCCTGAATACGCTTCCTTTACCGAGTGTACTTTCCACATCCATTTTTCCTTCCAAAACCTTAATTAATCCTTTGGTAAGAAAAAGTCCCAAACCAAAACCTTCAGAATTGACATCCTGTGCGGCACGCTCAAATGGAGCAAATATTCTTTTCATTGTTTCCTCGTCCATCCCTATACCGGTATCTCTAATTTCAATCCGAAGTTTTCCCTCTGAATATTCAGTATGAAAATTGACGTTTCCTCTGGAAGTAAATTTGATAGCGTTTGTAAGTAGATTGGCCAGTACCTGTTCGAGTTTGTCCGCATCACCTTTTACAGTTACATTTAATCCTTTGTGTTCAGAATATAAAATAAGACCTTTTGAAGTCGCTTTACGAGAAAACTCATCTGAAATTCGTTTTAAAAAACGGTTAAGATAAAAAGGTATATCATTATGTAAATCTCCAGCTTCATTAATACGGTAAGCATCCATCAGATTATTGACCAAATGCAAGACGTGCTGGCAAGAATGGCGGATGTCATCTAAATATATTTCACGCTTTTTCTTCTCTCGCGTTTCCGATACTAGATCGGCACAGTTATGGATATTACCAAGTGGGCCTCTAATATCATGTGAAACTGTCAGGATGATTTTCTTGCGCATATCAAGCAAATTCTCGTTTTCCTGAATAGCTTGTTGTAATTTGGCTTTAATTATTTCTTCTTTACGTAAATCTGATTGTATAATTAAAAATGAAATTAATATTATAAAAACCGCAATACTCATCATTACGATAAATAATCGGAAGGATTCTTGTTTGACTTCTGTTACCTCTGAGTTTCGTTCTGTAAATGACAACTGTACCTGATTATCTAAAAACGATACAAAATCATATAACTTCTGATTTAACATCCTATTATGCAAACGCAGGCTATCCACATAGGTTTCAATCTGATTGTTTCGCAAATCTCTGGCAGAAACCAATCTATTATTAAAATCTTGTATTTCATTAGTAATATAGGGAACTTGTATCTTTTCCTTCTTTCCAAATAATCCGGCAATTCCTTTCTTTTTCTGAGTTATTGTCTTCACTTTTACTGTTTGAGTAGCTATTATAGGCAATTCATTAGTAAGAATACTATCAGATTTATTCGCAAATTGGATTGCTTTCATTATTCGAAACAAGTACATTTCTTTCGTTCTAAGCAATCCCCGTAAAGAATCAATTTGAACCGGACATAAAAAATCACCACTCCTTAATTTAATTTCAAGTAAAACACTATCTGTTTTAAAAAGGTGATTATGAAATATGTTATAATCAGACTCATCCCATGCTATAACCGATTCACCTAAAGTTGCCAACTTAGTAATATACAAATGAACTTTATTGGAATTCTCATAAGCTTCATTAATTTGAATTATCAGATTCTTAAGTTCTTTTAACCGACAACGTTCATTTATCATCGCAGTAACCATACTTATGACTATAAATCCAGTAATAAAATATCCAATAAATAGTCTTTTACGCAATAATGAAGTCATCAGGAACATTCTATTGATTTTTTGACATCATAATTTTATATATTTAACTAGTCATAGTATATATCATTCTCAAATATTTATTTCAAATTCAAGCAATAAAAAAGCACTTCATATTACAACTGAAACTCATTAATGAAAAAGTTGAATATATGAAGTGTTTATTAAATTACGATATAAACTATAAAAATCCTATTCTTCTGGGACCAGTGTATAAACCCTTATCCAGTCGACAAGGAAAGTGTGATCTTCCACATTTTTCAGTTCCTCATCCGTAGGGCTTAAACCTTTAACGGCCCTCCAGCTTTGGTCTTCCATATTTATTATGATGTCCATATCCTTAACCAACCCCGTGCCACCAGTGTAGTTGTTGGGATCAATAATATCCTTACCGCTTATAGTTCTGACGAGTTCTCCATCTACATAATATTCAAGTGTGAAAGGATCTTTCCAGAATACTCCAACACGATGAAAATCATCGCGCCACAATGTTCCCTTGTCATCCTTATACCATGAACCTGAATCCTTTGGCTGATAATCCTTGAATGGCTGACGGATGAATATGTGATGGCTTAAGTGAAGTCTGTCGGCACCATAACCTCCACCGTCTCTATCACCACCGTATGCCTCTATAATATCGATTTCCTGAGTATCATCAGGGCTAAGCATCCATACATCGGATGCCATGGTTGAATTTGAAAGTTTGGCGTATGCTTCTACATAAACCGGATATTTTACACGAGTCTTCGATGTAATACATCCTGTATAGGTTCCCGGGAGTTCCTTTGTGTTAGGTCCGCTTACAACTTTCTTTAGAGGGACATCTTCAGGACGGCTGGCTCTGATTTTAAGGAATCCGTCTGAAACGGAAACATGGTCTCTCTGCCATATTGTAGGAGCAGGCCCTGTCCAATGATTATGATAGAAATCAGTCCATTTGGCATAGAACTCTTTTCCTTTATCCTTTTCGTCAGCAATATAATTAAAGTCGTCCGACTGTGGATGAAGTTTCCACACCATACCGTCACCAGCATTAGCTGGTACAGGATAGATGTCCCACTCGTATGATTTATTATTTAAATTTTCTGCTGCACATGCAAATTGCAACGATGCTAAACAAATAGTAAACAGTTTTCTCTTCATGGTATCTTAATTTAAATTAGAATAATTTATTTACGTTCTTTTGATTCACCCTTAGCAGTATGTGTCTGCAATGTCCAAGTAGAAAATCTCATTATACTCTGGTAATCAGAACTGTTGTATATATGAGTAAGACCCCATCTCAATATTTCGGTAGGTTCTTTTTCGGCATCTGCACTACGGTTCAGACCAATGGCATGTGGTGCACCCTTTACTACAGACATTATCTCAAAGTTTATTCCGTCAGGCGACCACTGAAGTGTATTCTTTTCAGGACCATCGGTAGTAATAAGAGAAGCTATACCTCCTTTATAAGGCCAGACGCAGACTTCATGCCCACTGTTTGAAATAGGATTATATTCCGATTTCACATACGGACCCATAGGATTTTCAGCAATAGCCACACCGTGTTTGATTTCACGACCACCCCATGTTATTTCTTCTCCCATACGTTCTCCTTTGTAATACATATAGAACTTACCATTATAAGGTATTATACACGGGTCGTGTACCTTATGACTGTCGAAATCGCCTTTCGATACAACCTTGAATCTGTTATCCTCATCGCCTTCCCATTCGCCGGTATCAGAAGGTTCCAGTACTGGCTTGTCTGTCTTGGTCCACAGTCCTTCGGGGGAATCAGCACATGCCATACCGATAGTATTCTTAACACGGACTGTATAAGGAGATTTTACAGCCTGATAGCAAAGATAATACTTTCCTTTCCATTCCATTACCTCAGGAGTGAAAACAGAACGATCGTCGTAAGCACCCTTTTCACCACGCTTCACTGCAATTCCCTGCTCTTTCCATGTCAATCCATCCTTTGATGTGGCATACCATATATCGCATCTGTCCCACGGGAAAACCTTATCTTTCTCTATATCTCCAGCAAATCCCTGGGTAGGTCCATAGCTCTTTGAATACCACACATAATATGTATCACCTATTTTCAGCATTGCACTCGGGTCTCTTCTTACTACGCCCTCTTCATAAGCAAGATCACCTTTAAGTGGTTCCATCTTATACTCAAAGAACCATTTATTGTCGTGATTTTCCCATTTCATGGCACGTTTCATAGCTGCACTTAACTTATTTCCCTTAGGTATTCCCAATGAATCGGCCTTACGCTCATCATAATTCTGAGTGTCGTCAACGGCAATAGTCTGTGTATTGCCTGTATTTCCGCATGCTGCCAATAGCGACATCATGCCGGCTGCAAAAATAATTTTTCTCATACTAGACTTTATTTTATATTAATTGTTAGTTTATTCGACTGTAATTCACTTGTTTCTGCACTGATATTCAGTACCGATGTTTTTTCTGTTGACTGAAGCATCAGCATACATCTTCCCTGATATGTCATAATCTCCTTGCTTTGATATGGAGATACGTTCTTTACATTTCCATTGTCTATACCCAACAGACGGTACTCTCCATCGATGTTGAACTTAAGCATCTGTTCTGTTGTCTTTACAGGATTACCTTTTTTGTCTGTAAGCTGGGCTGTGACATGCAGAACATCCTTTCCATTTGCTGCGATACTTTGTTTGTCAACCGCTAGCAATATCGAATGTTCTTTGCCTGAAGTCCTTATAGCTGTAGTGGTATTACCTAACTTATTTTTTCCTTTTGCGGTAATAGTGCCAGGCTTGTACTGAACTGCCCATTTATAGATATGATCCTCAAAATCGTCTATATACTTCTTTCCCATCGACTTGCCGTTAACGAAAAGTTCCACTTCATCACAATTGGAATATATTTCTACTATTACCGAGTCACCTTTCTGATAATTCCAGTGAGAGTTTACATCATCCCAAACCCATAATCTTCTATCCCATTCATGTCCTTTCTTATCAGTAAAGCCATCTTTTACCTGGAGATACGAAGATTTGTCTGGAGTCTGTGAATATATAGCAATAAAAGGCTTGTCAGTCCACAATGATTTCATCATGTCGTACGAAGCTTCACATAGCCGCACATATCCAGGAGACCACATCCTATTGACTTTTGAGGCCATCTTGAAAGGCGGCTTCCACTTTCTCCCAGATAATCGACTCCTGTCCATATAAACATACCCGGAATGAAATCTCTTTCAATCACCGCCTTCCATTCGTGCCACTGACCAAGATTTTCTGTACCCATTATAGGTTTGTCAGGATAATTCTTCTTAGCATAATCATACATCACGCGTCTGTAGCTGAAACCAGCCACATCAAGTGCATCGATATATCCTGTCTCAAAACTTATGGAAGGCAGGATGCAGTTGGCGGTAACCACTCGTGTAGTATCCATCTGGCGTGTCCATGCTGCTAATTTTTGCGCTGTACGACCAATGTCGTATGCTTGTTTAGGCTGGATTTTCCACATTTCTCTGATTTTTTCTTTAGAGTATGGAGGCTGGTTCCAGAAGTAATTACCGTTGGAATCGGCTCCAAAGAAACCTGTTGCCTCACGGCATCCGGTATAAGTCCATTCTATTTCATTACCTATACTCCACTGGAAGATACAGGCATGATTACGGCTTCTCCTCATTACGTTTTTCAAATCCCTTTCAGCCCATTCCTGGAAATGCTCACAATAACCATGAGTAGGATAGTCTTCTACCGTTTCCTTCATATTGAGCCTTTTATCTTTGGGATAATCCCACTCATCGAAGAACTCTTCCTGGACCAGAAGACCTATCTCATCGCACAAAGACAGAAACTCATCCGCTCCCGGATTGTGCGAAAGGCGGATGGCGTTACATCCTCCTTCCTTAAGGGTTTTCAGACGTCGGTACCACACATCGCGTATCATTGCTGTGCCAACTATACCGGCATCATGATGCAGGCATACTCCTTTTATCTTCATATTTTTTCCGTTAAGGAAGAAACCTTTGTCTGCATCAAAGTGGAATGTTCGTATACCGAACCTGACAGTGTTTTCAGAAATGACTTCATCGCCATTCTTAATACGGGTCTCGGCTGTATAGAGGACTGGTATCTCGACGCTCCACAAATCCGGCTGTTTTATCTCCGATACGATGTCGATAATTTTCTCCTCACCAGCATTCAGTTTTATACTGAAGACCTCAAAGGCTGCGATATTGCCTTTATTATCTTTATACACTATCTCAACAACAGCTGTTCTGGGTTCAGAGTAACTGTTGCGCACGGTAATTTGGTTGTTTACTTTAGCATATTTATCAGTAACCACGGGAGTAGTGACAAATGTTCCCCAAACCGGAATATGCAGTCTGTCGGTTACAATCATTTTCACATCCCTGTATATACCTGAACCGGTGTACCATCTGCTGTCGGCATAATGGCTGTGGTCGACCCTTACAGTCATGCGGTTATCCTCATTGGGATTGAGATAGTCTGTGACATCAAAATAAAAAGGAGCATATCCCGAAAGATGATATCCAAGTTTTTTGCCATTTATCCAATACTCAGAATTATTATATACTCCATCGAACACTATATAGCATTTCTGATTTGCGCTGATTGTTGTGGGAAATGATTTGCTATACCATCCTATTCCTCCCTGAAGGAAAGCTACACACCCTTCGCCAGAGATGGAGTCGTAAGGCAGACCAACACTCCAGTCGTGTGGCAGGTTCACTTTCTTCCATTCATCACCAGGGACATAAGAAGTATATGAATAATGAGCAGAATCTTTCAGTACGAATTTCCAATCTTTATTGAAATCAACATTTGAATCAGATGCTGAACCTTTAGGGTTGATAATAGGATTATTAAAGCTAAAAGATTTTTATTTCTCATAATCTTAGGTTTTACATGTTTTTTTGATGTCATAAAACTATATCTTTCACTTATAATATATGAGGGGGATATTAATGTGATATAGGGTGGGAAATCAGAATTTTACATCTGCCTGTATTCCACCGTCACCTACAACCTTTACAAAGGATGTTCCTTTCTTCCCTCTTATGGTTCTCAGGACAAACAGACACTTTCCGTTATATGTCCTTACACTATTGTTTATGACGTTGATGTTCAAATCTTCTATCGAAGGCGATCCATTGTCGAGTCCGGCAAGTTCAAACTTGTCGTCGAGGATTATCCTCACATCCGAAGGTATATCGACTACTGTGTTTCCTTTTTTATCTTCAATGGATACTTCTACATGGATAAGGTCATAACCGTTGTCGGTAGCTGTTTTGCGGTCGCAGTTCAGTGCCAGACGGCACGGCTTGCCGCTTGTGGACAAAGTGTCTTTCGACAATATTCTGTCGCCGTCCTTGCCTACCGCAAGGAGTGTTCCTTCCTTGTATGCCACCTTCCACATCAGTATATTATGCTCCATGAAATCGCTGCGTTTCTTTGTTCCCAACGATTTGCCGTTCAGAAACAGTTCCACTTCTGGGGCGTTGGTATATACCTGTACCAGTATGTCCTCGTCCCTGCGGTACTTCCATTTATCGCGTGTGTCGTACCACTCCCAGCGTCTGATCCATCCCGGGCGTGGAGTGTAGGTGAAACTTCCGTCAGCATCCATCTTGAACTCGCTTTCTTTTTCAGGTATTGTTACAATATGGGTTTTCGGTGTGTCTTTCCACAGACATTCAAAGAAATGGCCACGCGCTGTCTTGTTGCCCACGAAATCGAAGAAAGAACAGTCTCCACCCCTTGCAGGCCATGGACCGTTCTCGCCAAGATAGTCGAATCCTGTCCACACGAAGATGCCCGCTATGTACTTCTTGTCGGCCACGGCTGTCCATTCAAAGAGCTGACCAACATTCTCCGAACCGATAATAGGCTGATATGGATATAGCTTATGGTCGATTTCATAATATTTGTCTTTATAGTTATATCCCACTACATCAAGCACGTCTGTATATCCGGAGAGACGCGAAACTGACGGAACAACGACTCCTGAAGAGACGGGACGGGTAGTGTCCACATCCTTAACCCAACCGGCAAGGACAGCGGCTGTTTCAGCCAAATCGTCTTTTCCTCCTGACAGACGGTTGAACTCTTTCAGTATAGACTTGTTGTCTGTTTCCGGGTCGCCCGTATGGATAAGCCCCTTGAACCCTTTATTGTCTTTGCTCGATGCCCAGTAATATGGATAGGTCCATTCTATTTCATTGCCTATACTCCAGAGTATCACGCAAGGATGATTTCTGTCTCGCCTGATGAACGACTTGAGGTCGTGCTCGGCATGCGTATCGAAGTATCTGGTATATCCTATTGATATGCTGTCGGGCGCATCTTCCTTAGCTCGCTCAGTAATCCACTTTTTCTTTGCTACCTTCCATTCGTCGATAAATTCATTCATTACAAGAAGTCCCAGACTGTCGCACATTTCCAGCAGACTTTCCGAATGCGGATTATGGGCTGTACGTATGGCATTGCAGCCTATGGAACGAAGTTTCAGAAGGCGTCGCAACAGGGCATCATCGTATGCGGCAACACCCATACATCCCAAGTCGTGGTGTATGTTCACTCCTTTTATTTTTACGGATTTTCCGTTTAGAAGGAAGCCTTCATCCGCATCGAATTTAATGTTGCGGATACCAAATTTTGTTGTTTTCTTATCCATCACATATCCGTCAGAAGCAATCAGAGTAGTATGAAGCTCATACATCGAAGGCGTTTCAAGACTCCAGAGATGACAATTCTCCAGTTCAACAGATGCAGTGAACTCATTGAAATCGCCTTTCAGGGCAACAAAATCATCGGAAACAGAAGCTATTGTCTTGCCGTCGTACACTACTTCGTGCTTCACGGTGACTCCTTTTACACCTGTTCCAGCATTCTTCACCTCGCATACCACATTCACCATCGAACGGTTGCCTACCTGTGGTGTGGTAACGAATATTCCGTCTGAAGGATATAGAGCTCGTTTCTTAGAATAAGACTCACATTCCTGTATATACCGGCACCGACATACCATCTGCTGTCGGCATACGCTCTTCTGTCAACGCAGACAGTTATTGTATTCATCGAACCTTTTGGTTTCAGATATTGAGTAAGTTCATATTCAAATCCCACATATCCGTTAGGACGGAATCCCAACAGATGCCCGTTTATCCAAACCTTTGAGTTATTATATACACCTTCGAAATGAATGAACACTTTTTTCCCATTCATATCATCCGAGGTGAGAAAATTCTTCATGTAAATCCCCACACCGCCAGGCAGAAAACCATTGCTTCCGGCTGTCTGAGTCTTGGTATATCCTTCGCTGATACTCCAGTCGTGAGGCAGACACACATCCTCCCACTTTATATCTGGACTCAGGAACAAAGTGTCCTGAGGCACGAAGCCTGCTGGTTTGCTGAATTTCCAATCGAAGTTGAAATCCACTTTAGTGGAGGTTCCGGCATAACAGAATCCGGACAGAAAGATAGTTAAGACTGTGATAATGTTTTTTATGGTCATATCGATTTTCAGATTAATATTAATGACAAAAATAATTTCAAAAGTGTAAAAACAAAAAAACTCTCCATTTATATTTCAGATATCAACGGAGAGTTTCATCATTTAAAAAAATAAAACATTTTATAAAGTTACTCCTTGCTTAAGGATAGCTATTTCCCGGTATCCCTTCTTTTCGTTCAGTGCCTGCTTTCCGCTTGCCACTTCCACCACAAAGTCTATAAAACGTCTGCTTAAAGATTCCATGCTTTCTCCCTCTACCAGAGTTCCGGCATTGAAATCAATCCACGTATGTTTCTGCTCGTACAGCGGTGTGTTGGTCGATACCTTCACGGTTGGAACGAATGTTCCGAACGGTGTTCCTCGACCTGTTGTGAACAGTACGATATGGCATCCGGCAGAAGCAAGAGCCGTACTTGCCACAAGGTCGTTGCCCGGTGCGCTCAACAGATTAAGTCCGTGTGTTGTGACACGGTCGCCATATTTCAGAACATCCTCCACCATCGAGCTTCCCGACTTCTGTGTACATCCCAATGATTTCTCCTCAAGTGTAGAAATACCTCCCGCCTTGTTTCCCGGCGAAGGATTTTCATATATAGGCTGGTCATTGCAGATGAAGTAGTTCTTGAAGTCGTTTATCATGGTCACTGTATCGTCGAATATCTCCTGCGTACGGCAACGGTTCATGAGCAGTGTCTCGGCTCCGAACATTTCAGGTACCTCCGTGAGGACTGTTGTCCCACCCTGGGCAACAAGATAGTCAGAGAACACCCCAAGCATCGGATTGGCCGTGATACCGGACAGTCCGTCAGACCCGCCGCACTTGAGTCCTATACGCAGTTTTGACAGGGGGACATCAGTCCGCTTGTCTTCCCTGGCTATGGCATACATCTCACGAAGAAGTTTCATACCCTCTTCTATCTCATCATCTACTTTCTGAGAAACAAGGAAACGGATCCTTTGGGTATCATAGTCACCTATAAACTCGCGAAAGGCATCAGGCTGGTTGTTCTCACAGCCAAGACCTACGACAAGGACAGCTCCGGCATTGGGATGAAGGACCATGTCGCGCAATATCTTACGGGTATTCTCATGGTCGTCACCCAACTGCGAGCATCCGTAGTTATGAGGGAAAGATATAATGGAGTCAACCCCCTCGCAATCTGTTTCCTTGCGAAGCTGTTCGGCCAACTGGTTTGCTATTCCGTTCACGCAACCCACCGTAGGGATAATCCATATCTCATTACGTATGCCGGCTTCTCCGTTGGCACGCAAATATCCTTTGAATGTACGGTTCTCGTTCGAAAAAGTCTGTTTCTCGAACTTCGGAGTGTAAGTATATGTACTCAGACCGGAAAGGTTAGTCTTAACAGTTTTCTCGTTCAGCAGATGTCCTTTCCTGACTTCTTTCACAGTGTGCGATATAGGGAAACCGTATTTTATCACCATATCACCTTCTGCAAAATCCTTCAAGGCAATCTTATGACCGGCAGGTATATCCTCAGCCAGTTCTATAAAATTGCCGTTTACCTCTATTATAGTACCCTTGGACAATGGGTGCAGTGCCACAGCCACATTGTCCGCAGGGTTTATCTGGATATATTCAGTCATAACAAACTAACATTTATAAATTGAAGAATACAGGTAGAAGTATCAATCTACAAGGTCTTTTACTGTCTGAAGCATTTCTTCGCTCTGGATTTTGTTGATATAGTAAATTACACGGTCTGCCAGTCCCGGGATGGTATTAAGGTCTTCACCCCAGATGGAAGTATCGGCGAGAACTGTCTTCACAAGATTTTCTACCGAGCCATCGTTCCACAAACTTGTAAGCATCGCCATGATTTCCGGTGCATCGTTAGGAACTATCTCTACACCATCGGCACGCTTTCCACCTTTGTAGTATACTATGATGGCTGCAAGACCGAGGACGAGTCCTTCAGGAAGAACACCCTTGCGTTTCAGATATTCCTTCACTCCCGGAAGGTCGCGTGTGGCATACTTAGGGAATGAGTTAAGCATGATTGATGTCACCTGATGATCCACGAAAGGATTGTTGAAACGTTCAAGAACGTCATCTGCAAACTTCTTAAGTTCTTCTTTCGGTAAGTTAAGGGTTTCCATCAGCTCGTCGAACATCACACGTTTGATGAACTTACCTATCACCTCATGCCGGCAAGCATCTCTCACGATATTGACGCCCGAAAGGAATGCCACCGGCGACAATACAGTGTGAGGACCGTTCAGGAGAGTCACCTTGCGTTCATGATATGGCTCCTCCGACGGGACGAACAGAACGTTCAGCCCCGCCTTGTTTGCAGGAAATTCTTCGGCAACCGATTCCGGTGCTTCGATTACCCACAGGTGAAAAGCCTCACCCTGTACAACTAAATTGTCATCAAAGTCTAGTTTAGTTTTTATGTTATCTATGTCTTTACGAGGGAATCCCGGTACGATGCGGTCCACCAGTGTGGCATATACACCACATACTGTTTCAAACCATGACTTGAACTCTTCACCAAGGTTCCACAATTCAATATACTGATAGATTGTTTCCTTCAGTTTGTGACCGTTGAGGAAGATAAGCTCGCATGGGAAGATGATAAGTCCTTTCGACTTGTCGCCGTTGAAATGTTTGAATCTGTGATAAAGCAACTGTGTCAGCTTGCCCGGATAAGAGTTTGCAGGAGCATCTTCGAGCTTGCACGACGGATCGAAGTTGATACCTGCTTCAGTAGTGTTCGAGATTACGAATCTCATCTCAGGCTGTTCTGCCAGTGCCATGAAATCATTATACTGGCTATATGGATTCAGGCACGGCTGATGACATCAATCATTCTGAATGAGTTCACCACCTCGCCATTGTTAAGTCCCTGAAGATTGACATGATAAAGACAGTCCTGAGCATTGAGGGCATCAACCATACCTTTATCTATAGGTTGCACCACAACAACACTGCTGTTGAAATCTGTCTTTTCATTCATATTCGAGATAATCCAGTCAACGAACGCACGAAGGAAATTGCCTTCACCAAACTGTATGATACGTTCCGGACGTACTGCCTTTACTGCAGTCTTATTATTTAAAGCTTTCATTGTAATGTCAAAAATTAAAATTGATAAAATTAAAATTCAACCAACATTCTGAATACCTTACCTGGATTTTCCGACCATTTCTGCAGAGCCTCACCTGCCTCTTCAGGTTTCACTACGGCAGAGATAAGTTCGTTCATCGGGCAATTTCCATTCTGAAGATAATGTATCACGGCACGGAAATCCTCAGGCATTGCATTGCGCGAACCGCGTATGTCGAGTTCCTTCTGAACAAAATATTTTGTCTGGAAAGCCACTTCACTCTTGGCATAGCCTATACATGCCACACGACCTGTGAAAGCAACAATATCAATGGCAGTTACGTATGTGACAGGACTGCCCACAGCTTCTATCACCACATCAGCCATATAACCGTCAGTAAGTTCCCTTACTCTTTCAACCACATTTTCTGTCTTAGAATTGATAACCATCGATGCACCGAGACGTTTTGCCAGTTCAAGTTTCTCGTCATCAATATCCATGGCTATTACTCTTGCTCCACGAAGCGATGCCCTTACTATGGCACCAAGTCCAATCATTCCGCAACCTATCACGGCCACAGTATCAATGTCAGTTACCTGTGCTCTTGAGACGGCATGGAAACCTACGCTCATAGGCTCAATCAATGCACATTCCTTATCCGAGAGGCCGGCAGCCGGAATAACCTTTGTCCAAGGGAGGACAAGGAACTCCTGCATCGAACCGTTACGCTGAACGCCCAAAGTCTCGTTGTGTTCGCAGGCATTGACACGTCCGTTGCGGCATGAGGCACACTTTCCGCAGTTGGTATATGGATTTACAGTCACGTTCATTCCCTTCTCGAAACCGACAGGAACGCCTTCGCCTATTTCCTCTATCACAGCACCCACTTCATGTCCCGGGATAACAGGCATCTTGACCATAGGATTTCTTCCAAGGTAAGTATTAAGGTCGGAACCACAGAATCCGACATATTTGATACGAAGTAAAATTTCTCCGACTCCAAGTGTTGGTTTAACTATATCAGCTACTTGAACCTTTCCGGCTTCAGTAATTTGAACAGCTTTCATAATCTATGTATTTATTTAAATTTGTTATTGTATTATTTTAATGATGTTTTTTCTCTATCTTATAACCTTTCCAGCCATAATATGCTGTAAAGAAGAAACATATCAGAGGTATTATATATGCCACCTGATAGAAATCCGCGTTATGATTCATCACAAATGCGGTAAACTGAGGGATACATGCATTACCTATAATAGCCATTACAAGGAATGCCGAACCACTCTTGGTGTCCTCGCCGAGGTCGCGTAGAGCAAGTGAGAATTGGGTAGGATACATGATTGACATGAAAAACGACACTGCAAGCATGGCATAAAGTCCTGTCATACCACCGAACATAATAATTACTCCACACAGTATGATATTTACTATAGCGTATGTAAGCAGCATATCCTGAGGTCTGAATTTCGACATTAGCATAGTACCTATCCATCTGCCGCCAAGGAAAGCCAGCATATACAGTCCGAAGAATGTGGTCGCCTCATCCTCCGACAGACCTGCATACATGCAGCAGTAAACCAGGAACAGGCTGTTGATGGCTGTCTGCCCTCCGTTATAGAAGAACTGTGCGATGACTCCCCATCTCAGATGCTTGCGTTTCAACACTGCAAAATTGATAAGCTTGCCCTTCTCTCCGTGCGATTCTTCGTTATCTATGTCTGGAAGTTTACACAGTGTAAACACTACTGCAAGAATGATGAGTAACACGGCAAGAACCAGATAAGGCATCTTCATGGAGTCTGTCTCCATCTGGATAAATCCTTCCCAGCCTCCCGGGAAGTCGGCAGGCAGCGTTTCGCGCGTATAGTTCTGTCCGGTAAGTATAAGCTTGCTCAGAAACATTGCGGAGATGAAAGCACCAAGACCGTTGAACGACTGTGCAAGATTCAATCTTCGCGAAGCCGTGTCATGTGTACCCAAAGCTGTCACATACGGATTGGCAGCCGTCTCAAGAAAGCACATTCCCGTTGCCATAATAAAGAAGATTACAAGATATGCCCAGTATTCCTTTATCTCAGCTGCAGGGAAGAAAAGCAGACCTCCGATAGCAGCAAGAATGAGACCGACTATTATACCCGACTTATAGCTGAAACGTTTCATGAACATTGCTATCGGTATGGGAAACAGGAAGTAGGCCAGCCAATAGGCAGATTCAGTGAACGAGGCCTCGAAAGCATTCAGTTCACAGGTTTTCATCAACTGCCTGATCATTGTAGGCAACAGATTACTGCTGATAGCCCACATGAAGAACAAGCTGAATATCAGTAAAAGCGGTATAAAATATTTGTTTTTCATTCTGACATGTTTTTAATATAAGGTAACTCAGGCAGATTCTTGAAACCGTAAAAGGCTTTCGCGTTCTCGCCCAAGAAAAGTTTTTTGCTTCTCTCTTCCAATTCTTTTGATTTAATCACAAAGTCGTACGACATTTTGTAGGTGATGGCTGTAATTGTGCGCGGATAGTCGGAACCCCACATCAGTTTCTCGAAACCGACAAGGTCGGCAGCTTCGTTGATAGCCCTTATAGCACCGTTGAACGGATAGAACTCGTCATTGAACAGCCATGTGATACCGCCAGACTCAATCATTACATTTTTATGGCGGGCAAGCATTATCTGCTTCTTCCAGTCCGGTTTTGTAACCATGCCGAAATGACCGATGGCTATTTTCAAACCCGGACATTCTGAAATGATTTCTTCCATCTCGCCAACCTGAGGTCTCCCTCTATCATATCTATGGAAAGAATCACTCCTTTATCTTCCATCAAATGAAACATCTTCATCATTTCGTCCGAATTGAGCATCACCCTTCCGTCCTTTAGCTGCAGACGGTGTCCTGGAATCTTTATGGCCTTAAACCCTTTGTCTATAAGTTCAACAGTCTGATTAAAGTAACCCTGCTTCCTGAATTCACACATACCGCACACAAAAAACCTGTCGGGATAATTTGTCATGACCTCTAGTAGATAGTCATTCTGTATACCATCGATATACTCCTGAGTAACAACAGCTCCTCCAACCTGGGCATAGTTCATATTTGCCAGGAAAACCTCTGCCGTATTTCTTCCGTCAATCATAAAGGGAGGAAGCATTTGTCTCACCTCCCCCATAAACAATGATTGACCATTCTCTGTAGTTTTTATTTTCAGGCCATCTACTTCAGTATCCTGATAAAGCCACAGATGTGAGTGAGCGTCAATTATTGTATAATCCATAGCAACAGTATTTATGAATTTGCCCAACTTACTCTTTGTTGATCACCTATTATCTCCTTAACCTTTTCCACAAGACTCCAGTCGATAGGTTCCTCAATGTATTTAATATTCTGAAGTACAGATTCTGATTTTGCCGAACTGAACAGTGTTGTAGGTATTCTTGGGTTACTAACAGAGAACTGTACTGCAAGCTTCTCAATAGGATATCCCTGTTCCTTACAAAACTTCGCAGCCTTTGCACATGCCTCAATCAGTGATTTTGGGGCTGGATGCCATTCAGGAACACCTCTCTGTGTGAGAAGTCCCATACCAAATGGTGAAGCGTTTATCACCCCTACACCCTTTTCATCGAAATAATCGAGGAAGTCAACAAGTTTGTCATCGTTAAGCGAATAGTGACAGAAATTAAGCACCGCCTCAACTGTGTCCGGAGCTGCATGGTCAATAACCCATTTCAGGTTTTCAAGCTGAAGGTCGGTTATACCCACATGACCCACCAGGCCTTTCTCCTTCAGTTCCACCAGAGCAGGCAATGTTTCGTTCACCACCTGGTTCATATCCGAAAACTCAACATCGTGAACATTGATAAGGTCAATATGATCTATATTCAGACGTTCCATACTTTCGTATACACTTTCCTGTGCGCGCTTGCCCGAGTAGTCCCATGTATTAACACCATCCTTGCCATAACGTCCCACCTTGGTTGAAAGTATGAACGATTCTCTTGGCAACTCCTTAAGAGCCTTACCCAGTACTGTTTCTGCCTTATAATGTCCGTAATATGGAGAAACATCAATAAAGTTCAGTCCATGTTCTACTGCTGTAAAAACAGACTGTATAGCCTCACTTTCTTTAATAGAATGAAAAACTCCACCCAACGAAGATGCACCATAACTCAATACAGGCACTTTCAGTCCTGTCTTTCCCAATTCACGATATTCCATTTTGAAAAAGAATTTAAAGGTTAATTTTTTACTCTATTTATTATTCATACAGATAGAACATACGTTCCATCATCTGCCATTTCTCGTCCGATGTGGCTCCCTCGGCACACTGCTGAAATTTTGCCACATATTCCTCCCATTCGGCCTGACGAGGCAGAGTGGCAAGCTTTGCCATTGCTTTATCCCAGTCAAAATTCAGAGGAGTTTCCACTATCATAAAAAGTTTAGACCCCAATATGTATATTTCCATTTCCAGAATTCCCACTTCACGTATTCCGGCACGTATCTCAGGCCATGACTCTTCCTTACTGTGAGCCTTCCTGTAGGCTTCAATCAATTCCGGATTGTCACGCAGACTCAAAGTCTGACAATATCTTTTCACTGGCTGAGAATAACTTTTCACTTTATATCCTTCTGTCTTCATGATATTATTAATATTATTATGTTAGTATTACATTTCACTTTCTTTATATTTTCGATGATGCTAAAGTATGAAGTATCCATCAAAACAATAGAGGAGATTTTTAAAAAAGAAAGAGGGGATATTATACCCCCTCTTTTTCGACATTTTTACCCCTCATGAAGGAGATAAAAAGTCACCCCAAACTCTATAAAAATCAAAACAGATTGAACTGCATTCCTGTGTAGAAAAATCCCTGGTTGGATTTCGGATTCCAATACGTCATCACCGTCAACGGGATTTCATATTTCATTACCCGAAGTTTATAAATTACATTCAAGGACACCTGAGTAATTCCTGCCGATTCGGCATACATGGTTCTGTTCACCATTTCCCCACTTTCATTTCTTGAATTTCTTAATGCGAAAGCTGTTCCAATACCAGGACCGACCCTTAGCTTTTCGTTCTGATAGATGAGATGGTATAGCCCACATATACGAAACTGGAGTATATGTTCTTGCTGTTGTCCAGATCCCTGTCGCGACCGTAAACAAGTGTAGAGAGGCTCAACTCCAGCGGAAATTTCCTGTCGCCCGTATAATTGAGCATAAGGTCTATAAAACGTCCCGTCTCATCAGGCTTATAGTTGAAGAACTCCTTATTATTATATGTAGCCCCCGGCGAGAAATTATATGTATCTATAGCCTTAATCTGAAACCTGCCATGAGTATATATTATATACTGGCTCAGCTCCTTATAACTCCCCCTGGTGTTCGATCCGCCAAGGAAACCGACGGTAAACCTCCCCGATGGGTCGGAAACCGACAAATCGGACGAGAGAATCAGTCCGTCGGCCACTTCAATGCCACGCCATAGAATCATGTTCTGTAGAGTAGTACTGAAATGAAGCTGAGCCTGAACATTTGCTGACAAAAATATAAATACTGGAATTAACAGTCGCTTTTTATACTTACAGGTATCCAATGATAATATATGTATCATACTCAGAGCAGTAGAAAATCGGTTTTAAATTATTATTATGGATTTATTTGTCGAAATAATCTATAAGATTATAAACATTCCAGTTAATATCCGACATGTATTTGGTCAATGATGTATAAGGTTTATAGTTATAATCGAGCATACCTTTATTGCAATCCTCATCATCCAGATACTTGAAGAAAACCCATCCTACACAATTCTTGGCTTCGAGCAGTCCCAAGGTAAAATGCTGGTAAGCGAATCCACGGTTTTGCTGGTCGCGTACCACGAAACCGGCTCCACTTGAGTTGTCAAGCTTAGTATCCTCACCCTTGGTATAGAATTCCGTTACCATGAAAGGAGTACCGCCCGCCTGGTTCTTCCAGCCATCCATGTAGCCTTTTTCAGGCGACCATTTACTATAATAATTTATGGAAATGACATCACAATATTTTCCCGCTGCCTTAATTATATAACTGTTGTATTTAGGAAGGCTGTGCAGGCGTGAACCCAGATAAAGCAATTCAGGGTCCTTCGATGCCTTAACCGCATTCTTTATGGCAGAATAATATTTTTCCGCACAAATACCGGCAAACTCATTGTTCAGTTCATCCGTTACATCAGAAACATTTGCACTCTTGTCCTTATCCGTCATAAACTTGGCGGCTGCAATATAAGCAGGATCCTGCTTGTTTGAAATTTTCAGGAATCTGTCGAGCAGCCTGTTTCCCCATGTAGAGAAGTCTATCTCATTATCCGAGAAGAATCCCAACACATCCGGGTTGTTTCTGAACATGCCGAAAGCATCCGAATTGAGATACTCCTTGCACCATTCATCCCATCCATCATAAAACACAAGACCTATCTTAAGATTCACGTTCTGCCCCGGATAGCTAATTCCCTTGCTATTCTTGAACTCTGCAAGGAATGAAAAGGAAGGAGCCTGTGTCAGAGGACTTGAAGCCGATTTATTATAATCATTTACAGCCTTGTCGCCTTCTTCCTTACCGAAAGCGCAGACACTATGAAATCCTATTTCAGAGAATTGTTTCTGCGACTTTGCCACCCAGTCATCTACTGAACTGTAAAGCTTGCCGAAAGCTGAGCTGTTGCCATCCATTCTGAATGAGGCGATACCCCTTACATAATATGGATAACCTTCGGGGTCGACTATCCAACTTCTTCCATTTGAGTTTTTCTCAACCCTGAACCGTCCGGTAGCCTTGAATTTTTGCCCTTTTGCGTATGAGCCATATTTATTCACGCTTTGCAAATACTCATCCTGTGTTTTTGTCTGCTGTTCATAACCAACCAGGTATGGCAATATCCTTGTCTTTGCCTCTATAAAAGCTTGTCAGGTTTTTCCGCATACTCGACAATTATCGGTTGATACTGCTTGGTGCTATTAGGATAGGTTTCAGCAGGACCGGGAACAGGCAGTTGCAGTTCCACATCATCATCGTCATTATCGCCTGCATTGTCGCCGGGAGTATTATAGTCCTCCACATTCCCCGGTTGTGAGTAAATAACCTCAGGCGGAATATATGAGAACTCTTCCTGAGGGTCTTCACATGACAAAGCGAAGAACGGAACACTCAAGCAAATGGTTTTAGTAATAATAGTAGAATATTTCATTGTTGCAAATATTTAGTAAATTAATATAAATCCCATGTCCTGATTGTATCCCCCCATCGGTGGTCTATCGGGAACTCCATTTCTCCCCATGCCTTAACAGAAGTCCAAGGTTGGTCGGCATCAGTCCAGAACGGGTCAGAGGCAGGCAATCCCAACGGAAGGAATGCAAGTGTAGTCATATACAGGCTGCCATTGTTTGTATAATGATTCGAAATGCCAGTCTGATGTCCGCAGAATCCTATGGTGAGGAATCCGCCCTCATTAAAGTTATTGCCCGACTTGAACATACGTTTCATACACGCTGTCAGCGCACATCTCACCTGTGCTTTCGATACTCCCGCCGGCAACTCATTATACCATGCTATAAGAGCCAGTGGCTGCATTGTTGCCATACGGTAAGGTATAGAGCGTCCGAAAACAGGGAATGTTCCTTCAGGAGATATGAAACGCTCCAGAATCATGGCGAACCTCTGTGCCCTCATCAATGCCCTGTCATAGTACTTGCGATAGTCGAAACGTGTCCTCACGCCCGATTCCATTATTGCATGTATAGATTCGAGATACATAGGATGGAACACATAACTGCTATAATAATCGAATGCAAAGTGCTGTCCGTCTGCGTACCATCCGTCGCCTACATACCATTCCTCCACCTTGCGGAAAGTAGAATTTATACGATATGTATCCTGTCCGGCATCAATTTTGGCAAGGAAGCTTTCAATGGTGGCCGAGAACAGCAGCCAGTTAGTGTAAGGAGGGTCAATGCGTCGGAGACCTTTGAACTCTTTTATGTAGCGTTCCTTTGTTGTCTGGTCCAGCGGTTTCCACAGCTGGTCGAACGCGCGCAGGAAACTTTCCGCAATATAGGCAGCATCAACCAGTGCCTGACCATGACCGTTCCACAACAGATAATCCGGACTATTAGGGTCCACCGCATTTGCATAACTCTTCAATGCCCATTCTTTCAGTTGCTTGCGCTGCTGTCCTTCTGCTGTATCATCGTCAGGCAGGCTCAACCATGGAGCTATACCGGCCATGAGACGTCCGAAAGTTTCCATATATGCAACCTTCTTGTTACGGTTATCCCAGTTTGGACTTACCTCAAGAATCATATTTTTCTGTAGTTCCCCTTTCGCCATATTGCTCAACACAGGAGCAGCCATCCTGTAAGCCATATCCGTCCAGTATTTTCTTGTCTCGTTGTTGTTTGCCTCGAGATAACGCACATACTCGCAAGCGGCAAGAAGGAATGCGCCTACCCCAAAGTTGGCAGTCGACTTGGCGTCAACCACCTGTCCCGGAATAGCCTTTTCACCGATTGGCTGGACATAACCCACCGACCAGTCTTTCTGCAGTGCAGTCTTGGTAAGATATTTCCATGCTTTCTCCACTACAGGCATAAATTCATCCTTGTCAAGATAACCGTTGTTTATCCCCCAAAGCATACCGTAAGTGAAGAAAGCGGTACCGCTTGTTTCCGGTCCCGGAGCATGTTCCGGATCCATCATACTTCTTGTCCAGTAGCCCTCCGGCTGCTGCAGACATGCAACCGCCTTTGCCATACGCACAAACTTATCCTCGAAAAAAGACAGATGCTCATAACCCTCCGGCAGGTCCTTCAGCACCTTTGCCAGAGCGGCAAGCACCCATCCGTCGCCTCTTGCCCAGAAATCCTTCTTTCCGTTCAGACTCTTATGCTTGGGATAAACATATTTTGCGTCGCGATAATAGAGTCCTTCCTCCTCATCATACATTATTGAGTCCGACGTACAAAGATATTCATACAGTTTCTTAAGATACCGGTGATTATGCGTAATCTTATACATCTTCGTCATTACCGGCATCACCATATAAAGTCCGTCGCTCCACCACCAGTAATCCTTACGCGGTGTGCTCATCTGGTACTCCATGACTTCGCGTGCACGCTTGATTTTATAATTCTCCGGCATGATGTTATACAAGTCCGCATAAGTCTGGAAGCACACCTGATAATCGCCGAACAGCACATAATCATCCTTTACCCCGTATTTATACTTCCATTCAGATTTGTTGTTGCTTTTCGCACCCATCCACTGGTTATACTCAGCCCATGCCTCCGAATACTTTCTGTATTCTTCTTTCCCAGTAAGGAAATAGGCTTCCATATTACCGGTGTGATATGCCGCATAATCCCAGAAAGACCTTGCTTCGGGGGCATGATTTTTCTGCCAGGCATCGTTCACTTGTTCAATCATCTCCCTAACTTGCTGAGCATCAGTTTTTTTTGCGAAGGAAAATGAAGGTAAAACGGCTATAAGGATGTATAACATCCAGTAGTATCTATAACAGTTCATCTTTGTGATATTGTTTACATTTTCTAAAACGAAATGGGGAAGAATATATATTCCTCCCTCATTTCACGAATAATTGTATTATTATATTTATTTGTTAGGAGTCCATTCTGCTCCGTTGTTGAAACCTTCTGTTGTAGAGTCAAAACTTGCATCTGCTCCTGTACTTGGTCTTTCTGTAATTTCTTCAATCTTAAAAGAAGTGATTTTAGCGGTTCCAGTAGCATCAGTACCACCAGGGACATTAGTCTGTACAGTTAAAATAACGTTCTCAAGAACCGGCCACACAAGTGAACCATCTGCTCTTGAAGCTGGAGTTTCAGCAGAAGTAGAACTACTGATTGTGAATGTATTTGTATAGGTTCCACTTCCGGTATTTCTTCCAATCCAGAATTTATATTTATCAGATGCTCCCAATCTGAATGTTGTTGCACAGTCGTTAGATGCGTATGTATAAGTAAATTTGTAAGTACAACCATCACGGAATGACATTGATTTAGTAACTGGGAATTGATTATCTGCTGGAACAATTTCCAATTCTCCACTTGCATTAATTTTTTCGGCAACTCCTTCTGCAAGATATTCCTTAACTGCATCTATGTTAGCGAAGTTAAAATCAAAAGCATCTGCATGAGTCAAAGCAACATTGGCAGATTCAATCTTGATATTAGCATCTTCGTTGTTTTCGTTTTTAGCAGTCAAAGCACTAACAGCATAATCAGTGTTATAACTTACGCTAATATTTGCGTCATTACTATAAATCTTATCACCAAGAATAAGAGTCATAGTAGTTCCATTCACAGAACCGGAAGCAACAGGAATTGTTTTTCCTGCTACTGTTATGGTAAATGCTTTGTTAACAGCATCAGTGAATGTTCCAGAAACTTCCTTATCGAGTGTAAGTTCAATTCGGTCATTACCTGTTGTCTGATCAGGAACAATTTCTTTAGCTGAAGAAACGGCAACAGTAGTTTGTTTTTCCAAATCTACAGGAGGTTCACCGCCTCCTTGATCATCATTCAATACTATCGTTACAATCTGTCCTTTAGTAACTATAAGGTTTTCACCACTGAAGTTATAAGTTTTAGTACCAGAATTTCTTGTAAGTTCCAAAGTAAATCCATCGGTAAATGTCACCGGAGCTACAACCATTGAGTATTCCTTGGCATTTTTATTTTGTTCATTAGGACCAACAAATGTTCCCTCTTTAGCGGTTAGAGTTATAACATTAGAACCGGATTCCACTGTCAGGTTTGCTGAAGCATCAATTTTTACGTTCCCTGCAATCTTTACATCACCACCAGCAGTAAGTTTAATACCTGTAAGGTCAGTAAGATTATTTTTAAACTTAACCAATCCACAAGTATTCTGGAAAGTTAAAGATTTGTTATTATCTGTTGCAGTAGCATAAGATATATTTGCATTTGCATCGAATCCCCAAGCCGGAGCTGTCTGTTCAGATGGCAGTGTAGTAGTTACGACACCTTCAAGACACACAGCTTCGGCATTATAAGGATAAAGAGCTGTATACGAATTGTTAGGTGTAGCCTTACCTGTAAACGTTGTAACTGTGCTACCACCTGTAGCGGTAGTAAACTTGTTATTTTCTTGGCCTGAAAAGATATTGATTGCATCTCCTGTTGTCCACCACACCGTTGTTCCATTCTGCAACGAACTACGGCTTGAAGGCGTACCGGCAACAAAAGTCATATCCTGAGGACCACTGACTGCATTTACATTCGACAGTTCGTCTTTTGTACAAGACTGGAGCATTGCAATACTCATCAAAGCCGCTCCACAAAATAGCATCGTATTTTTCATGACATAAATTATTTGTTAAACAGTTTCAATAATAAAAAATCACATCACTTGTTATTCATATTCTTATTCTTTAGGATCAGGTTTCCATTCAGTACCGTCATCTTCAAAATCATCATGACCGCCATCTACAATTCCGGGAGGTATTGATATTCGGCATACCGCACTTTTTATTCCATTACCCGTATCTACAGAAGCACCGATATTAGAATCTCTGCCCCCGTCGATTGCCACGACCGTACATCTCATTTTATCGTCCGATGGTGTAATCATCAACACATCAGGGAAAGAAGTTCCCCAAACTATTGACTTGTAACCGGTATAAGGGAGATTATCCTTGGTTATATTAATACCCAACTCCACAGTGCCACTATATGGTAATTCTATATAACTGACAGGTTTGTTGTCAGTCTGCCCATCCTTGAACACTACATATTCAATTTTTATCTCCTCAGCCGGTGTTCCATCACCTCCACCTACGCCATCATCATCCTTATCACACGAGATTGCCGTAAACTGTATAAAAAGAAGTATGAAAAGGTTGTATACTGACAGAATCCGTGGTTTTATATCAACCATAATAAAATGTTATTTAAGCGCCAAACAAAATTTTCAATATTCAAAAGGCATAAGAGGAAACCCTGAATATGCCTTATTACCATGAAAACAAATCAATCTACCTTTTTCAATCCGGAATCAGAAAAATATGTTATTTATTTAGAACATATTTTTCCGATTTGCCAGATTACAATCACAATAAATAAATCAACAACTAAATCTAATTACCTAATCTTATAACTAAACCCTCAAACAATGTTATTTAACCTTTTCTATCTTGACATCATCAAGCAGGAAGCATCCACCATTACCTGAACCCGGAACAGCTGTGAAACGATATACAAAACCATTTTCCTGCAATTTGAATTTAACTGTTGTAAGATTGTAATTCTTACGGTCTTTCTTGACCTCAGCAGTGGCAATTTCTTCCAGTTTCTTTGAATCCGGATTATAGTACTCAATCCTGAAGTTAGGTTTGTCACCCCAACTGTATTTGGTATAAGCTGAAATCTGATATTCTGCTCCAGTTTCATAGCTGATGTTTACAGCCTGCCACATACCAACCTTCACCTCAACAGCATAGTTGCCTGAATGTGCCTTTTTCGCATCAACTATTTTGTTATCTTTCTTTTCCCAGACATTCCATGATGTCAAGTCACCTGACTCAAAATCACCGTTCTTAATTTCCTGAGCGTATGCAGAAGTCATCATCATTCCGCAAGCCATCATTGCTAAAATTTCTTTTTTCATTTTTTCTAAGGTTTTTAATTTAAGTATTATGTTGTATCTATTAAAATCACTCTTCTATTGGAACCAACTTATAAGCCCTGACCCAGTCATAATAAGTAGTACTTTTGTCCTTATCCTTCAAGTCCTCAGCTGTAGGTACTTGTTTTTCCCAATCGTATGTTTCAGTAACTATATGTATGAACATAGGTCGGTCAAACGGAGTATCTGTATATTTTGTTGTAGGCTTGATAGTGTACATATACTTTCCGTCATAATAGAATTTCACGGTATTTGCATCCACCCACCAACAACCGTAAGTATGGAAATCTTCTGCCGATGGGTCTGTCATATACGAAACCACATCCGAACGTTTCGCCGTATTGTCAGTACGTTTGCCTCCTTGTTCCTGATACCAATAGTGAGTATTACTGTTCATCTGCATATTCCATGTCTTGTTCCACGGATTATCAGGGTTGACACTTCTTATTATACCCATTGTTTCTATAATATCAAGTTCCTGACTGCTCCATGTCTTTATCTTCTTGCCGCCTTTCATTATTTCCTTCATTACCGGGCGGTTGGAAAGCCAAAAAGTAGACGACATGGTAGTGAGCGAAGCCTTCATCCTTGTTTCATAATACCCATAATGTGCCTGGTTCTTTACAGAAGCAACCGCTCCACCGGCAAGACGATATTTATCGCCCGGCTTTCCATCAAGTCCTTCTGTTGGCGACAAAACGGTATTGATTATACGAAGACAACCTTTCTTGACACTAACATTCTCTGCCTTGAAAGTTGCAGGCGGCCGACCGTTAGTCCAATAAGGACTTTTAGCATGCCATTTAGCGGCATTAAGACGTTTACCATTGAATTCATCAGTATAATCTTCGTTAACTACCCATTTATAACCCTCAGGAGCCTCAGGCAAATTTTTTATATGCTCTTCAGCCAAAGAATATTCCTTATCATTTTTTAATGTATAAGATGACAGGAATAAAGATGCAGCAGATAAATACAATACTGTTTTTCTCATAAACTTTGTCGTTTTAGATTTTTTGTTACACGACAAAAGTATATAAGTTTCATGAAAGCATTAAGGGGGATTTACATCGTAAAAGGTGGGGTAAAATTCTACCACTCCCTGAAACACAATTATTTCACTCATGAAACCATGTGTTTTTACGATATATAAAACCCGACAGAAGAATAATACCGTATTACCGGCTAATTTACATAAGAATAACTTTTCAAACCGCCATATACCCCACTTTACGTCCGTACCCTCAGTCCTCGACTCCGGCAATATGTTTTCCATATCGAGATCTATGGTTTTCTGCCTCGGATTCAACCACTAACTGTCGAGCATGTGGATTGCGTATCTGTCATAGAATCTCTTTCCGAACCATATTATCTCGTCTGTGCTAAGTATGTTGTTCAGACGGATAATCCTTCCGGTATTTTACCACCTACTTCTCTTGCAAATCCTGATCTGATATAACCGGATACTCTCAATTCATTGATTTCCGACTTGTATACAGTCTGCGAAGAGGCATTGAAACTACTGCACAGACTGAACAGCAGCAGGGGAAATAATTTAACCGATTTTAACAGTAGATATTCTGTGTTCATAATATTTCATTTTAATGATTACGTTTCTGACTTTCGTCTGATGCAAAATTATGAGGTATCGGACGGGGTTGTATCTTTCAGTAAAAATCAGTAAAGTCTTGGCAAGGGGTAAAAAACTTAACATCTTGTATATAAATATATTACAAACAAGGTGCAAAGATTTTCAGTAAACGATGGCGAATACAGAACCTATATATTTACACGCCATAAAATGAAGAAAAAGCAGTAGGAAAAAAATGCGGGCAAGTTCCGGATAAAATGTGGGCAAGTTTAAGGTAAAACTTGCCCGCATTTTAGATAGAATGCGACCGCATTTAAAACAAGTAAAAAACGAAGAAAAAAATATGTGTTCTTCACAGAACACATATTTCAAAAATAGGTATAAACACGCTAAACAATGTTAACAAAATCTATTTATAAAAAAAGCTCACATCAATAATATCTGCAACATTTTTACAATACTCCATAAATGAAGAGACCTTGGGATGATTTATACACAGAGCTATCTGTGATGTAGGCGAAAAACGTCCTGTCCCGTCAAGAAACGCTGTAAGCTCAGATGGGAGGAGTATACTGCCAATACCTGGATTTACGTCAGTCAGAACGACTGTATTTACAGCTTCCACCGCTGACACATCAAGATAATCGAGTGCCGGAAGATCTGCGAAGTGCAATTTTCCTATCATATTGCCGCCTTTGCTGCCCTGAAGAGAGACACGCTCCAATGAAGAACAACCGGATATATGGATTTCACTGTCGAATATTGAAGTTTCGGAAACATCATCATTAAGTATAACAGAAGGAACAACTACCAATTGAAGCGAACTGTTATTCTCCACCCTAAGTACTTTCAATGATGATGCGGAACTTAAATCCATTCCCAAAGGTGTATCAATATTAGAGATTGAAAATACTGAAACTCCCGAAGACGGCTTGACATACGACATGGAATAATGCTTGGACTTCACTCCCGAAATGTCTACTTTTCCTCTGAAACCGGGATTTGACAATATATACTCCACACCCTCAAGGTTAGCTGTCTGCGACAGGAAAATGAGGTCGTTCCCTTCGGTTATCCTCTTCGTGACATCAATCTCCAACGATGAGACAAACACCGACGGGAAGTTTCTGTAAAGATATGAACGGAGCAAAGGATCCGGTACTCTTCGGTTTACTGTATATTCAGTGTAATTTCCATCCTCGTCCGACATCACGACAAGACATTTGTCCGTCATGGCTTTATAGAATGCAGGTATGACATCTGTATTCCATTTTGCAAAGTAAGGAAGTTTCAGATTTGTAAGACTTTTACAAAGCACCGTAGTGCCATCGGTTGAAATAAGATTGAGATACGAAGTTATGCCGTCATTGCCGCGTAAAGCTACCGATTTTATTCCTTCGGGCAGGTCAGCAAAGTCGAATATAGAAAAACTGTTACACTCAAGATTGACATCTGCGAGCGAAGGAAAACTCCTCAAACCGCTAATAGATGTAAGTTCGCATCTACTCAAGTCCAAAGAAGTGGTATTGAGAACTTGATTGTCACAAATCAGCTCTCCGTTTTCGCTGAAATTAAATCCTTTCCGGGTCAAGACATCGCGTAACTTTGTATCAAAAGTCACTTCAGACACTTCAAAGTCGGAAATTTCTGTTTCATCCTTACACGAGATTATTGTGAAACAGAGAACTATCAGTACATAAAAGCTAATAAAATTCCTCATAACAATCAGTTTTGTGGTAATAAGACTATATTATCAATCCAAGCCGCGTCGTTCTGTCTTTCGCACACAATGGCACACACTACTTTTTTCACTGTAGAATTAAAATCGAAAGATACGGCTTTATAATTGCCGGGAGAAGAAAATTCCTCTGTATATACCGTTCCTGTAGACATATCCTGTAGCATGACTTTCAACTTACATGCTCCTTCGGTCTTTACATCAGCAGAGAAGCGATAAGTCCTGCCACTCTCCATGTCAACCCTCTGCATGAGTCCTGCATGACCAGATATACAGGCTACATTATTGCCTGCATTGTCAGTCTGTACGCAAACCGTACCATAGTTACCCAATGGCTGCCATGCTGAAAGTCCTTCGCTGAAGGTTCCATTCTGCAAGGTAGAGACAGTATATTTCTCAACCTGCAGTATCATGGACGATACGTGACCTCCTCCGTCGGAAAAGGTGATGTCGACATTATTATCGCCATTCTTCAGCAGCAGTATGTCGAACGGTACTTCTATCATACCGAAAAATATATTGCGGTTGCTCTGGCCGTAGCCTTTCCAGTTGTCGGGAACACTCACAGCGGTACCATTAATCTTTACCACCGGTTTCTTGGAAGCAGAGACAGGACGGCCTATCGACATACGCAAGCTTGCTCTGCCCGAACCGGACTCGATTCCTGTGAAGGGGAACGAAAGGGATGATCCGGCGGAAATCGGTTTCAGATACTCACTGCTGTAATATTTATTGCGGATTATGGAGTTCGTGAATGCTGACGAAGACACATCTGCTACAAGGACTATGGTCTGATTTGGGACAATTGAGATGCTTTCAGGCATGGACGGGACATTCTGTTCCGTATATTCTATACCTGCGTTATAATTGACATATAGAGAACGCTTTGTGACATTCGATACATCCTTCCAGCTATTCTTATTGTTCAGATATACAGTCTGCGGGTTATCATCAAGATTATCAAGGGCGATATAGAGTCTGCCTCCATCCTTGAATGCCTGTACCTGAATATCAGGATTACTGCTGGTTATATCAACACGTTCGCCTTTTACATTCTTCCAGAGTTCGAAGAAATATTTTTTGTCATTAAGCCTCCATGTGGTATTCTTCAGATTCTGAGGATTGTCGGGAATAAACAGTGCCGCACTATATGAAGTATAATTGTTTGCAGCGGTGATATGCCACTCAGCCTTATCTGAGACAAAAGGTATTGAGATAAACAAATTGTCCTGACGTTCCATCAGATTAAACAGAAAATGATTAAACGACGAAACACTCCGCACACTGCTTATGTCATCATAGCTGTCGTCGGGCTTGCTGTTGTCAATACCTCCAAACTCGGAAATGGCAAGAGGCTTGACATGTCCGAACTTAATATAGGAATACGCCTCAACCATATCAAGAACTGCTTCGGAGTTACTTCCTGAACGTTTCGTATCGGTGCCGGTTACATTTATTCCATCATAAAGATGTACAGAGAATCCATCCATATATGCACCTGCACGATCGATGAACATTTTCATGCGGGTGTTCCAGTAATTGAAGTTCCCATCCTCCCAGGCGGGGTAGGCTGCGGCATAGCCTATCACCTTCATCTTTCCGTTAAGACGCGGATTATTGTGTATATGTTTACCTATTGAAGCATAAAAATCGACCATCAGTTCGCGCATAGCCTGTCCCTGAACGGTAAAACCGGCATCATTTGCATGAACGAACGGTTCATTGAGGGGTTCAAAAAACTCAGGTACCAGCTCGCTGTTGGAATAATACTCAGCCGACCATGCACCTGCAGCCTGAACGTCTATGCCGCCCTGTATGTGCTGTACATAGGGATGCTCTGTGGCAATATATCTTTTTACGGAAATATTTCCGCTGTATGGTTTCATCTGAGGATATTTGCCTACCTCATGCGTCTTGTTATACGCATACGAGTATGGTCCCCAGAACTTTCTTCCAAGACCGACCTGATAGTCGGCAAGAAACTTGCCTACATCCTTATCATCATCGGAGGTGGAATGAATATTGAAATATTTAGAACGGTCGAGTTCTGAAACACCGCTCAAAAAGCGACGGGTATTATAGTCGACAACCACCTCGTTCCTTTCCTGACAATAAATACCGGGAGGAACACCTAGGGTAAATGCCGATAACAGAAAAATATATTTATAGCTCATAATTTCTTTCCTTTTAGACACAGAAACTTGTCAGTCCTGATGTGGATACATTATTTTCTCACTTTCTTATCGTAGCGTTCAGTCTGAAGAATCATAGTAGCCACACGGCCTCCATTATCCGGGAATGTTACTGACACCGAATTTTTTCCTTTTCTGATTAACCGGTAGTCGAAAGGTATTTCTATCATACCGAAGAAATCGTCTCTGCCAGTCTGGTCATATCCTCTCCAATTGTCGGGCATGTCGACTTTCTTGCCATTAACCATTATTTCAGGTTTCTTCGACATCTCGTGCTTCCTGCCTATTGACATACGCAGAACAGCTCTTCCTGTACCCGGTTTCAGACCATCGAAATCAAACACAATTGGTTTTCCGGCTTCCACCGGCTGAAGATAAGTGTTGCTATAATATTTAGTACGAACTATTCTGTTTGAATACTTTTTACGGCTGATGTCGGCACACAATATTATTGTCTCATCTTTTATAATGTCAATACTTTGAGGCATAGAGTTCAGCGTCTTTTCATCATAAACTATACCTTTATCGAAAATCATCTTCAAAGAGCGCACTGAAACATTATCTACACCCTTCCAATTCAGTACGTTTTTCAAGTTTACCTTATGTGTATAGTCATCAAGATTGTCGATAGCTATGTAAAGCCTGTCATCGTCCTTAAAAGCTGCCACCTGTATGTCCGGATTGTCGGAAACAATATCTACACGTTCGCCTTTCACATCCTTCCATAACTTGAAGAAATATTTCTTGTCGTTCAGTTTCCATGCGGTATTCTTCAAGTCGTAAGGATTGTTGGCAACAAATAAAGCAGCTCCGTATGGTTCGAAATTATATTGTTTCGTTATATGCCATTCGGCCTTGTCAGAAACAAAGGGTATTGAGATGAGCATCTTGTCTTCGCGTTCAAGAAGATTGAACAGTATATGATTGAACGAAGCGACAGTTCGTACAGAGGCTATCGGATGATATCCTTTGGAAGTGTTGTCTATTCCTCCATATTCGGTTACGGCAAGAGGAAGAACTTTCCCCAAGCGGATGAACGAGTAGTTTTCCATAAGGTCGAGAATAGCTTCGGAATTACTTCCCGAACGGCGGGAACTCTTGCTACTATGTTTATTCCATCGTAAAGATGTACCGACAAGCCATCCATGTACTCCCCGGCACGGTCAATGAACATCTTCATAGTATTATTCCAATGGTCGAAATCGCGCAACTCCATAGCCGGATATGCCGCGGCATATCCAATGATTTTCATTTTTTTCAGACTTGGCTCAGCGTGAATATGCTTTCCTGTCTGTGCATAAAAATCTGCCATGAGCATCCTCATTTCCTGACCATGCATATTGAAACATTTGTCGCGTGCATGGACAAAGGGTTCGTTAATGGGTTCGAAAAATTCAGGAACTGCCCCTTTCACATGCTTGGAATAGTATTCGGCAGCCCATGCACCCGCCTTCACTGGGTCTATGCCCCATTGTATGGTACGCGCGTTGGCATGTTCCGTAGCGACATATCGTTTTGTTTCCTTCAAATCAGTGTAGTTCAAAGGCTTTTCTGAAAAAGGATATTCGCCAACCTTTTTTGTCTTGCCATATGAATAAGAGAACGGTCCCCAGAAAGAGCGGCCGATTCCTACACCGTAATCTGCAAGAAATTTCCTGACATCTGGATCAGAATCTTTAGATGTGTGTATATTGAAATATTTACCTCTGTCAAGTGCCGATACATCATTCAGGTATCTCTGAGTGGCATAATCCACTGTGACAGTAGTGTTATAAGTCTTATTCTCGGAAGATGATAAAGGAAAAACCGAGAAAGACAAACACACAGACAAAGCTGTAAGAATTATGTTATTCATTGTATTATCAAAATTTAAAAGGCAGAGAACACTCCGATAGTTCAATTAAAGTATTCCCTGCCATTAAGATTATCACTTCTGTTTAAACACTAATATCAGAAATCGGCCGGTTTGAGTACATCGTTCAGCACCACTTCATATTCAACTTCTGTTCCGTCGTTTTCAGTAACAGTAAGATGGCCGTAACCGCCACTTGAGTTATTTTCTTTCTTACCTTCAAACATGAACATTCTCTTCTTCGTCACTTCCTGTTCTTCTTTATCGCCTGTTTCAGGATTGATAACTTCTTCCTTTTCAGTATAGACTTCATTGAAAGAGAATGAGAGATATTTTTCTGTATCCGAATTGATTTTCAGCCACTCGGGCAATTCCGAAGGAGCCTCAGACGACTCGGCAAAGAACTCGATCTTATTCATTCTCAAAGTCTGATAGTCATTCTTCCAGGCAATGAGGTCGAACAATTCGCGATAAACAGAAAACTTGGAAACCTCGCCTGTCTTTCCTGTTTCCACATTCTTGAGATAGGTAAGTTCATACACGGGAGTAGAATCAAGTTCTACCTCAGCCCATTTGTCATTATCACATGCTCCGAACAAAACCAAAGCACATAAGAATGTAATTGTCTTATAAATTTTATCTATTAGCTTCATTGTTACTATAATTTATTATGGTCTTACTTCAATATATCCGAAGAATATATCGTCAAAATAAATATTATCCTTAAAGGCATTAAAGCGCATACTGAGCAATATATTGTCCATTTCAGCCTTTGAAGTCACAGTGGTTGTGGCCGACATCCATTTGCTGTCGGAGCCATTCACAATGCCGCACCATGGTTTATTGCTCTGCCATGTCATATCTTCAGCTCCTTCTTTACCTGCCGGAACGAAATACGGACTCATACCCTTACCCTGTTTATACCCCGGTGTATAATATTTGTAGCTGAAAGTATATGTACCTTTACCACCAGTAAATGTCTTGGAGAGTAATGCCCTGCATCGGTCAAATGCTTCGACAAACATACATTTTGCACTGTTGTTTATTCCATCCTTCAGAGGATTGTCCACAACCTGTGAAGGAACTACAGGATGTGTTTTGGTATCGGCATCAATAACTTTCCAGTCGGCATATGTGTCAGGATTTTCAAAATCTTCATCCAGGAACGCACCAAAAGTAGTCGCTACGTTTGGAGCTGTAGCCTTTATCTCAAGGTTCTGATTTCCAACCAACGCTTCAGTTAAAGTTCCTGTAAGGGTCAGTTCATCTGTGTTATAGATTTTCTCAACCAAAGTAAGAATCAGTTCATATCTGCTTTGCTTGTTTACTTCTGCTGCTGTGATGTTTACGCTACCCCTGACAGCTGACGGTCTGTTATACGAGTTGGAGTAAGTAAGCTTTAGAGATGATGGATTTATCTCTTTATATCCAAACTCAGAATTATCCAAATCTATAGCAATGTGTGTTTGGTCAATCTGACGGATGTTATAAGTAATAGGATCATCACTAGGTACTACTGTAATAGCCAAAGGCACAACAAGAGTTTTTGGCGAAGCTTTTGGAGTGTACTTACCTTTACCCTCACTGGCAGAAGTTCTTTCTATTGTCATGGAAAGAAGCAATGGCTTATCGCTGAATTTCTTTGCAGTGAACTGGTATGGAGTGTCAAAACTGGTTAATTCGTCATTTACGCCAGTATCCGCACATTTGAAAGTCCATTTGTTAGGCAATCCGTATGAATCGTCCTTAATATAGACAGACTTACCATATTCAAGTTCGTATTTTTCGTATTCGGGAGCTTCCTCAGTTCCACCGACTATTCCGGTCTTTATTTCCTGTGTACACTCCGGATCACTGTATACCTTTACGGCCGGTACGAGGTTAGGATCATACACGCGGATATGGAAAGTTGTATCCATCACATATACATCACCCTCCTGCTTAGCATAACAATATTTTTTGATATATCCTCCGGTATTGTCGTCATACACCGAATATGGATATACAACCTGTCTGCGGAAAGTATTGCACAAACGTACCGTATGGTCACCGGGTTTAGTGAAATACACATGTATGGTTTTCAAATCGTTGGTATGAGGGATGGATTCATCAATCAGGTTTGTATAGTCTGTCTGTCCCCACTCCATCTTACCATTAAGGAACTTTGTACCATCATCCGACACAACCCACTGATGCGACAACATGCCTTGGGATAAGTCCATTATACTTATATAGTTATTAAGATTCAGCGGAATAGGTGAAACGTTTTCCTGATCTGTACTCACATGCCAGGTACATTCAGCCACGTTATTCAACGGTTCAAACTCATCATCCTTACAAGATGTCAGAACCGAGATTAATGAAAGAGCAATATATAAAAATCTATTTTTCATCGTATTTATTTATTAATATCAGGATTTGATGTAATTTCTATATTTGGAATAGGCCAGTATGCCACTTGCGGACCGTAGTTCAATGATGCTTGGAAATAATCCACAAAAGCGTTTCCTCTCTTTTCTGGCGGCAGCTCATAAAATCTGTACTGCTTTCCAAAGTTGAATGCTGATACCAAAGCATTAGGGTCATCAGGATTAGGCTTAAGATATTTGGTCTGAATCATACAGTACTTATATTCGTCGGATGCCAACTGATCAAACCTTTCCTTAGTTATATTCCAGCGTCTCAAATCAATGACACGTATGGCATGTCCTTCCATACACAGTTCAAGAGGACGTTCCACATACATCAGATGATTCATTACATCACTTGCAGCATATTCCTTCTCATCGTATGTATATCTCTTGAATTCTCCCTGTTCCGATTTTCCGATAAGCACAACTCCAGCACGGTGACGTACCTTGTTGATGGCATTGATAGCTGACTGAACATTTCCATCGCTTGCACCGCCTTTAATCAGACATTCTGCATACATCAGATATATATCTGCCAAACGGATAAGACGATAGTTTATTCCTGAGGCCATAGCAGGCTTAAATTCAGTTTCACTCTTACGTGTATCCCAATTTGATAATTTTCTGAAATACGCTGAAGAGCCACGGTTGAATTTTGATACCTGTTGTGGGAGAGACTGATAATATATCAGACTTTCATCGCCGTTTATTGCAAGAGAGGCAGATGCACGCATGGAATAGCTTCTGAGGCGATATGCCTGACCGTCTTCCCATTTAAATTCCGGAACTATGTCATCGTAGCCGGTAATCTTATTGTATAAAACTTTATTATCTCCGACAGTTGAGACGAGTCGTTCGCGTACTCCAACATATTTTCCTGCTGTTGCATCCCACGTATAAACGTACGTTCTGTTATATACGACACCCTGACGGTCCACCTGCGAGCTGAAAGTTGTTCCCAACTGGTCGTATATAATATCCCTATGTTCAGGATCACCATAATTGTCGGACTGCATTTTTATCCAGTTACGTTCATCAAGTCTGTCCACCGGCTCTGTTTCGAATGCTTCAACAAGCCAAAAAGCAGGAACAGTGTTAAGCCAGGCATCGCCCAAGCCATTTACATTCATTCCCCATATATTATATAAGGTAGACTCCGACCATGTACCGAATTCTGTATTATACTGTGTAGAATAGGAAACCTCGAGAATAGATTCCGAATTGAATTCATTGGCAGCAGTAAAATTATCGACTATGTCATCAACCAAAGCAAAACCTCCATTATCAATAATATCCTTAAAATATTCGGCAGTTTTATTATACTCTTTATCATAAAGGTAGCTTTTGCCTAATATTGCCTTTACAGCCCAAGAGGTGATACGTCCCAAATCGGTTTTCTCCCATTTGTCATTCAAGCCAAGGTCAAGAGCTTTCTGTAAATCTTCTCTGTAATATTTCTTGATTTCATCACTTGGTGTAACCTTTTTATAGTAATCTTCTTCTACCTCTGCAATTTCATTAATATAAGGAACATTACCATTATTGAATGAATTATTGAGATAAAAATAAAACAAGCCACGCAAAGAATATGCCTGTGCCTCAATCTGAGCAAGCTTGGTTATTTGAGGTTCATCTGTAACATTTGGACGGATTTTCTCTATACTGGCCAGAACCTGATTCGCACGGAACACACCAGTATACAGTGCAGACCATTTACCACGGACTGTTCCGTATGAATCATTAAAGGTTTGCTTATAGGCTTCGTTATCAAACTGCTTTCTGTCCTTATTACCTTCAACTGCTATATCACTTCTACGGTTCTCATCGAGCGGATGATAAATATTGGTATTTTTCAAAGCATTATATACAGCAGCCAGTCCTTTCTCGCAGTCGCCTATTGTTTTATAAAAATTCTGTGTTGTCAGCTGATGTATGTTTTCCTGCGTAAGGAAATCGTCGCATGAAACCAATGTCATGCCCGACATCAACAGACTGAATACTATTGTTTTATATCTGAAGTTCATATATTTATATTATTAAAAGTTAGAAATTAATCTGGAATCCGCCACGCATCTGGATACTTATAGGATATGTTCCATAGTCCAAACCACGACGTGACAATCCATTACTACCGACCTCAGGGTCGTATCCGTCGTATTTTGTCAGTGTAAGAAGATTATCGGCTGCAACGTATAAACGGAACTTGCCCAATCCAAGCTTTGATACCCAACTCTTGGGGAATGAATATCCTAACATAATATTTTTAAGTCTGACAAATGAACCGTCCTCAATCCACATATCAGTATGAGCACGATAGTTGTTATGACCCTCTGTACGATAAGAAGGAATGGTAGAGGTATAGTTGGTAGGGGTCCACATGTATATCAGTTCCTTATTGGTTCTTCTTTGATATGTATATATCTTCGTACCGTTTATTATTTCATTTCCAACTGAAGCATACCAGTTCATAGAGAAATCGAAGCCTCTATAGTCGGCCGAGAAGTTCAAACCAAGTTCATAATCCGGCATACCACTACCGGCATAAACACGGTCGTCATCATTAAGAACACCATCATTATTGGTATCGATATACATAAGGTCACCCATACGGGCACTTGACTGTAATTTCTGATATTCTGCAAGCTTCTGTTCAGTATTGATTACCCCTGCGGTTGGCATAACAAAGAAAGCACCGGCTTCATATCCTTTCTTGATTGCAGTTACATAATCACTTCCTGATGAAACAGGTTTACCGTCGGGGAAGAAATATAACTCATTTTTTCCTGCCATAGACACAATCTCATTCACGTTTTTGGTAAATGTACCAGTCAAGCTGTAATTAACACCACGTATTTTGTTGCGGTGAGTAAGTGAAAACTCAACACCACGGTTTTCCATATCTCCGGCATTCAATGTAACAGTTGAACTCTGGCCCCCTCCATTTGACGGTGGCACGACCATCGGGAAAAGCATATTCTTCTTGTTACTCTTGTACAAATCAAGACCTAAGATAAGCTTGTTATTATATAAAGCCATGTCGATACCGGCATTAAGCTGCTGGGTTGTTTCCCATTTCACATTCGGATTGGCAAATCCCAATTGGGTAAAACCATTTGCAAGAATTTCGGAAGTTCCGGTACCAAAAGTATAGTCGTAGTTTTTGTATATAGCTGGTGCGTATGAATAATCAGGGAAGTTCTGATTACCGGTAGTACCATAGCTGAATCTTAATTTTAACGAATTTACTAGCCACCTGAATCTGTCGAAGAATGATTCCTCAGAAATATTCCATCCTACAGACAATGACGGGAACAATCCCCAACGATTTTCTTCGGAGAACTTAGATGAACCGTCGCGCCTGATACTGGCACTTGCCATGTATTTGTCTGCATAGCTATATTGTAGACGACCCAACATACCAACCATTGTACTGATACGGTCCTGTCCCCACTGGCCACTGCCTGTACCCACAGTCATATCGGATGTTCCCGCATTTAGGTTCGGAATCTCGTTAGTAACCAAATCCATTATACTGGCATAGAACATCTCGTATGTATATTTCTCCATACTGAAAACTCCGGTAAATTTAATATCATGCTTTTTTATCTTCTTATTATAATTTACCATTGTTTCCCAAGTGAGACTGGTATTCTTTGAATGAGTATCTTTTAATTGCGAACGGTAATTAGAGCTGGTTACCTTTTCGCCTTTCTGATTATATACCTCAAACTCAGGTCGAATTGAGACAGCTTTCTGATTGTTATATCCAAAGCCCAAACGTGTGGAAACATTCAGTCCGGGAATTACATTATAAGCAAGATAAAAATTACCGTTAAATGATTCTGTGTCCTTATGATTTTCCTCTTTCAATCTTCCCAATGTATAACTTACGCCCTGTAAATCTGCAGGATCGCCAGCTGCATTTACTATACTTGCCTGTGGATAAATCTGAGAACGAGTAGGCGAGTAGTCATAACATTCGTTCAATAACCCCCAAGCCGGAGATAACTGGTTTTCTATCTTCATAGCGATGTTAGTGTTGATAGTCCATTTTCCGCGCTGAAAATGTGTATTCGAACGAATATTATATCTTTTGTAATCGGAATTTATCAACACACCTTTCTGGTCGAAATAGTTCGCGGTAAGGTTATATGTCAAATCTTTCTTGCCGCCATTCGCAGTAACAGAATAATTCTGTATTGGCGCGTTATTATTGACTACATATTCATATAAACTAGAGTTGTTGAAGAAATTCACAGGATATGTTTTCAGATTAGACCAGGCCAGGTCGTCTGTATTCTGGTTTCCTTCCATCATTCTGTTAGACATCACTTTTACAAATATACTCTCGTTGGCATCAAGCAAATGAATATTCGAAGTAATGTGCTGTACACCATAATACCCGTCGACAGCTATCTTCATTTCTCCTTCCTTACCCTTCTTTGTGGTAATAAGGATAACACCGGAAGCACCGCGAGTACCATAAATGGCAGCCGAAGCAGCATCCTTAAGAATATCTATACTTGCTATTTCGCTACTACTCAATCCCGGGTCGCCCTCGAACGGGACACCATCGACAACATATAAAGGAGAACTGTCGCCTGAGATAGAACTTAAACCACGAATCTGGATGTTGGATTTGGCTCCAGGCTCACCAGAACTTGCCTGAACGTTAACTCCGGCAACCATACCCTGAAGAGCTGTACCCAAGTCGGAAGTACTGATCTTAGTAATCTCATCTGAGTTTACACGTGCCACTGCACCTGTCACCTCTTTTTTACGCATTGAGCCATAACCTACAACAACCACTTCATCCAACACTTTTGTGTCTTCCTGAAGCTTGATATTATAAATCTGACCATTCTTGATTGCAGCTTTTACAGTTTTATACCCAACAAAACTGAACACTAAGTTACCTTTAGTCGGTACCCCTTGAAGAACGAAATTACCATCCATATCAGTAATAGTTCCAAGAGAAGTACCTTCAACTTGAACAGCTGCGCCTATAACTTCAAGGTTATTGGCAGCATCAATCACCTTTCCTTTAACTGTTATCTTCTGTGAATACATAGACAATGTATAGAAGATAAGCATCACGAACAACATGTACCTGCCATGGTACCATTTTTTCTGATTTCTCATTTGTAAAAATTTTAATTTAGCAATAGGTTATGAAATTCCTTTTATAACTGACGCTAAATTATTTATTTATAATGGTACAAAAGGGGAGAATTATATATTTAAAAAGGGGGTAAAATTTTACCCCCACTTATATTAAGAATCCAAATCGGTCTGTATACTCTGTTCTTTGTACTGTTGCGGCAATACACCGAATTCTTTCTTGAAACATTCTCTGAAATACTTCAAATCATTGAACCCTACATCGTATGTCACCTCTGATACAGAATACCGTCCTGTCTTCAACAGTTCTGCCGCTCTCTTCATTCTTATTGAACGTACAAAAGCATTGGCTGTTACTCCCATAAGTGCTTTCAGCTTCTTGTTCAGAACCAAGGCCGTCACGCCAAGACCTTTACATATATCCTCTATCTGGAACGAAGAGTCTGTAATGTTGTCCTCTATTATCTTTACAAGTTTCTCAAGGAACTTATCGTCAGTAGATGTAGTGCTTACCTCGGAAATCTTTATTGCCGGAACTTTCTTGTGTTGAAGAATCCGCTTCCTGTTGGTTATAATGGAATTAAGCAGCTCTTTCATTATCTTGTTGTCGAAAGGTTTAGGGCAATAAGCATCTGCATGGAATTTATATCCGATGAAATAATCCTGCAATGTAGTCTTGGCTGAAAGCAATACTACAGGAATATGAGATGTCCTTACATCCTGCTTGATTCTCTCACACAGTTCCAGACCATTCATGCCCGGCATCATTATATCGGATAAAACAAGATCCGGTTGCAAATCTGGAATCATGTTCCATGCCATCTCCCCATCATGGGCTATCATTATCTTATACTTATCCGACAACAGTAATGACAACATATTACATATATCCTTATTGTCATCAACAATCAATATAGCCGGAGATTCTCCGTCCACTTCTATGTCTATCATCTCTTCATGCTCGCACGATTCACTTCTTAACACATCAGCAAACTTTTCATCCTCCCCACTGTTGGCAGAGATATTCTCCGTAACCATGTCCCCCTCAGTTATCATAGGAATTACAACATGGAAAACAGTGCCTTTACCTTCCTCTGATACAAACGTAATATTTCCATTATGTATCTCTACAAGCCGCTTGGTCAGAAACAGACCTATACCGGTACCTCCTTCAGCAGAGTTTTTATTCTGACTGTAGAAACGCTCGAAGAGGTGTGTTTTCAGGTTGTCGGATATTCCGTTTCCCGAGTCTGCCACAGAGATGTTTATTTTGTTATCCTGTTCATTGACAGTAAACGATACAAATCCTCCGGCAGGAGTATGCTTAATGGCATTCGATACGAGATTATAGATTATCTGTTCCATAAGATGAGGGTCGAACAGAAAGCTTATATCACTGCGTGAGACAGAATATTCCAGCCCTACACCTTTCTGTTTTGCCCAATACGTGAACTGCTGAAATACTTCTTTTGAGAAAGACGAGAAGTTGCCATATTTGAGATTCAGACTAAGCATTCCTTTCTCGCTCTTTGAGAAGTTCATCAGCTGGTTGACAAGACTTAACAGGAACTTACTGTTATGCTCCATTGTCTGCAGCATGCCGGCAAGATACTTGTCGGACGAATACTTGCCCGATTCAATAATCATACTAAGTGGAGAATGAATAAGTGTGAGTGGTGTCCTCAATTCATGCGATATGTTGGTAAAAAATGTAGTCTCCTTTTCAAGAAGTTCTTCAGTCTTGCGTTTTTCCATGTTTGCTATATATAGAGCATTTCTGCGCTGCACCCGTGAGGTATAATACACCTTGAACCGGTATAAAGACAAGACAAGCAATATAAAATAGAGTGTATAGGCATACCATGTACGCCAGAAAGGAGGGTTAATAATGACAGGTATGGAAAGTTCATTCAAACTGTAGACTCCATCGCTATTCCTGACCCTCAGTCTGAACATATATTCGCCTGAAGGAAGCTTTGTGTAGAAAGCCTCACGATGAAAAGCGGAGGTGGAAATCCATGAATCATCTACGCCTTCGAGCATATATTCGTAACCAACCTTATAAGGACTTCTGTAATCCAGGGAGCTGAACTGGAATGAGAAAGTGTTTAAATTATAAGGCAATTCAATGTGCTCTGTAAAACTTACACTTTTGTCGAAATAAGCTGAATATGTGGAATCTGCCTCAACGCTGTGATTGAAGATTTTAAAATCAACGAGTGTAGGACTACCGTTGAAATCTATCACATCAAAGTCGTCAGGTCTGAAGACGTTAATTCCGTTTACGCCACCGAATATCATTGTTCCATTCGTCATTACTCCAGCAGAAAGTTCCATAAATTCATAATCCTGAAGACCATCGAAAATATCATAAGATCTTATTCTCTGTGTGTTGATATTCAACGAATTAATTCCTTTATTGGTAGAAATCCATAATGTTCCATCCGTGCCATTAACAATTGATTTTATTGTATTGCTGCTCAACCCGTCTGCAGAGCTAAAATTTTCAACGCAGGCATTATGGTTTTCATCCAAATCCACGATTTTCCTTAACCCGCGTCCAAGTGTTCCATACCAGATATTATGATTCAAGTCTTCACATACAGGCACTATATAGTCGAGTTCATCAAGTCCCTTGACTGAGTTCAAAACAGGATTATCTATATACAAATCTGCAGATTCCAATACTTTAAGACCGAAGCTGGAAGCTACCCATATATTACCCTTATGATCTTTAACGATGTTTCTTACTATCTTAAGTTCTTTATTGTCAGATGTTTTGATTTCCTTCATCACACCTGTGGACAAATCATATCTAAAAAGACCTTTATTATATGTGCCAATCCACAAATATTTTCCATCGGCAAGCATTGCGCGCACATTTCTCAAGCCTGAGATCTTTTTATAATCATTATCAGAAGTGAAACTGTAAATACCATCGTACATCAGAGACACATACATGCAGTCGGTGTAGTTTGAGTATGCTGTTGAGTATACTATCCTGTTTGCCGTGAAAGGAATAAGTCTGGCATTACCGGTAATGGAATTAAAATGATATAGCCCTGAGCCTTCTGTGCCTAAATATATATCGGATTTGGCAAATGTATAAACGGACGATATATGGTCATTTCCTATTCCTCTGAATAAATCTATAGGTTTATTATTTTCGCGTATACTCATAAAGCCACTCTTGAAAAATCCTATCCAAAGAATATCGTTTTTATCAAGAACTACAGTTTGCGGATAGCTGTAAGAATATGTAGCAATAACCTGTGGTTTTGACTCGATGGCATGCAATACATCAAAAGTCAACACATTCACAGTGCTTGTAGTGGCATAAAATAATCTTTTGTTTTTATATACCATTTTTCGTATATCGCAGTTTTCCAACAGGGTACTTACCTTGCAGGTATGCTTGTCGTATAAACATAATTGATGATTTTCCAGATTTGAGTACAATATTTGAGAAGATGAGATGACTATGGCTGAAGCTATAGGGCATCCCAATAGTTTGTTAAGCAGTAATTCATCTCCATCGACGTTACATTCGTACAGGCCGTCTTCGGAGGAGAGCATTATCGTATTATCTATTTCTATGATGTCGGAAATGTATGGTAATTTTAATGTTGATCTTAAGACAGTATTTATTTTGCCATTTTGAAAATCATAATTTACAAGGTATATACTCTCATCAGAGGAATGAAACCAGACTCTGTCTTTAGAGTCGACAAGAATCTTATCGCAAGTGAAATTTTTATCAATACCGCTGTGACCAAGATTTAATGAAACGAATTCGTTCTTTACAGAATTGAACAGGAACACTCCTCTATCGGCTGTACCTATCCACAGATTTCCATGTGAATCTTCGTCAATACATACTATCAGATTACTGTTAAAACCGTTTGACTGATATCCGTAAACCTTAAATTCATATCCGTCAAACCTGTTCAGTCCGTCGTTCGTGGCCAACCATATAAAGCCTTTAGAGTATTCTATGCTAATATCCTAATCTCTTATTCCGTTTAACAATAAATTAACTTCTCGTTCTTTTTCCTTTCTATAACTTCTCGTTCTTCATAATATTTGTATGTATTTT
>NZ_QTMZ01000028.1:0-76276 GCF_003602935.1 Bacteroides sp. AM54-2NS | reverse complement strand
CTCAAAATGCCCAATTCCGCAGAAAGTATTGTCTGACAGCATATTTGTAGTAAATTTATGGGTTTATGCTTGGTATTCACGGGACAAAAGCGTACCTTTGTGTCGTGAAAGGGTATTCACGGCAAGGGATGTCCGGCAAAGAGCGTTCTTGATTTTATTTTCCTGTGGTTTTGTCCCGTTTTTGTCCCGTCAGGGATTTGTATCACGATACATGGTTTCGTAATATTGCTGAATATCAATGATTTGCAAATGACAGAAGCGAGAAAAATGCGCTAACCACCAGAAGGGACCTTGCGAGCCGGTAAAGGTCGCATCGGTCAGAAACTCGTTGGTCTGAAAAATCACGTCGTCGATTTCCTCTTCCAAGAGGTCGATACCGAAATCCGAAAGAATATTTCCGTCTGCCATACGTTGTGTGTTTTTAGTTCTTTCTGTTTACCGTCTCGTCTCCGTCTCCCGTATCAGTTTCGCCGCCCGATTGCGCCCCTCGCACGGCGGAACGCGATTCGTTCCACCGGCCCATCGCCTCGCGGACGATACCGCCCTTGTCCAGTCTCCGGTCGGCGGTTGCATTCAGCAGCCCGTTCGCAACCGTGGCGTTCTGTCTTCGGGCAAGGTAGCCGACCAGAATCTCGTTCTGCCGTACCACGTCCTCGTAGATTCGCAGGTACTCTTTCTTCCGTTGTGCGTTGGGCATGTAGGCGTCCTTCGTAGCGTCAATGGCGCACTGGTAGACGTGGTAGTATTCCGTCCACCGCTCCCTGTCGTCCGTTGTGCCCCCGGCAAGGGGGATGCGGTCGATGTTGCGCTGAAGCCGTTCCATTTGAGCGTTTATCTTATCGCCCTCGGCCAGCCACGCGAGGTCAATCTGCCGGTCGGCTACATTCAGTGCCTCGATTTCGGCCCGCTTGACCAGTGCCGAGTCGATGGCTTCCGCCTCGTCTGTCTGGTTGTACAGGTTCACACCCGCCAGCGTGCGGAACGACAGTTTGTTCTTGCTTGCCGCCGACTTCTTGTACTTGTTGTGCAGCAGCGTGTAATAAAGTTCGGGCGACAGAGCGCCCGTACCGGTTTCCATAACCGTAATCTGGTTCTGTTTCGGCGAGTCATGGTTGTAAGTAACCGACTGCGCCTTGACACCGCTCGTTGCAACTGCTGCAACCGCCATGAGTAAGAGAGTTCTGTTCATATTAATTTCCGGTTATTCATTATTTTACAGTTATTTATATCGTATAGTCATACTTTTTTTGAGCTTCCTTTACTGTCATAAATATTGGTATTCATTCCTGACTCGTTTCTCTCCTTGCGAGAAATATGTCTCGTCTTTTTCAATGCAAATACATTTTCTATTCGTATAGATACAGGCAATTGCGGTGCTCATGCTCCCCGAAGCAAAATCAAGGACAGTATCTCCTTCCTTTGTGTATGTTTTTATCAGATACTCCAATAATGCAATCGGCTTTTGGTTGACATGAATCGTTTTGCCTTCCGATTCCGCTGTTTTGAAGTATATCACACTTCGTGGATATCTTGTCCCTTTGTTTTCATGCCTGAATGTAGGATTGGGTACATTGTTTATCCCTGTCCAATTGCTTCCTCTCTTCGTGCGGTTCCCGTAAGGCTCGCCTTCCTCCATGATTGGATAATAAGGGGTTCTGCCTTTGCCAAAGACACTTATTAGCTCATGTGCTTTTAGAGGTTGTTTTTTAGCGAGAAGAAAATTGCTTGCTTTTGACTTTTCCCAAACCCAGTCATATTTAAATTCATCTAAATTGCCGCAGCGTAGAAAGCTGCTGAACGGTTCGCTGCCAAATAAGACCGTAGGTGCATTTTCTTTCCTGACTCTCCTGATCTCTTTCCACATTTCCGGGAATGGTATTATTTTATCCCACTGTGAAGCTGTAATTCCAAAAGGGGGATCGCATAAAACCAAATCAATGCTTGATTCCGGAAGAAAAGGCATCACTTCAAGACAATCGGCCTTATATAACGTAATGTCTTTTGCAAAAACAATCTTTTCCATTGCATCAATCTGAATGTCTTTTTATCCCTTGGTATAATCCCAATAGGCTTGTTTGTACTAAAAATTCTTTCTCTGTTTTTATTTCCCGATGTCGATGGCATGGAAGTCAAACTCTAACCTGTAGATAGTTTGCCTTCTTTCCCTTTTATCGTTCGTTAATAATCCAGCCGTCCCGCTTTGCGCCATCGTCCGAAAGCCCCGTCGATAATCTCCTTGACCTTGGGACGGTAAATCTTCGCTTTCCAGTAACCGATGCGCACCTGTATGTACCGCCACGTCTCGATATACGCCCGGTTCAGGTGCCGCTCGATGTCGTCCAGCGACGTGTTCACCGCTTCCAGCACCATCAGCAGGTCGGAGGTCGAACATTCTGCCGCCCCTGTGGCATACAGCACGAGGTCACTGACCGATTTGTAAAGCTGTTTCCCGTCATCGGCGATGTCCCGTATTGCCTTTTCGTTGATGGCCAGTATCACGGCATCGCCGGGGTCGATGCGCCCCCGTTTCACGATTCTATCGTTGAAGTCCTCCAGCAGTCTCTTGTAATCGCCGATACGGTCGCTGACCGCCGTATAGGTGCTTTTCACGTTCAGCACCGTCCGCAAGGACTGGTACATCACGTCGATGACGTCGAAGGCACGGGTGTAGCGGTCCAAGTCCACATTCAGTTCCTTGTACTCGCCGACCTCTTTGCGGCTGTACTCGTGCAGCAGCTTGTTGCTGTATTCCAGCGTACTGCGGGCCAGCAGCAGGCTGCGTTGCTTCTTGTGGTCGTTGATGTAGGCTTCTACCGACACGATGTCGAACGTCCATTGCGCTTGGCAATGCCGGGCAGGAGAGCCAGCAGCACGACTGCCATCAGCAGGGCACGTTTCATGGCCGCACCTCCTTTCCGCTGCCTTTGCCGTTCCTGCCGTTTCCGCTCCGCAGGTTCCGCGCATTCTCCACCCAGCGTTCGTGGCATTCCTCCACGAGCGTCAGCCTGCGTCCCTCGTCCATATCCAATTCGGGCAGCACGTCCTTCAGCACGTCGATGATGCTCCGTTTGTAGTGCATCATCTTCTCCAGTGACACGAGGTCGGCATATATCATCGTAATCCGGGAATCCACTTCCCGTGCGATTTCGAGCCGGTCGCTTGACCACAGCAGATGGTACACCTCCCCGGTCGGAGTCTCTTCCAATGGTGGGGTACGGGCATATTCCGTCGTGATCTTGCACGAAGGATGCTCTCGTGCAATCTCCGCAATACGGTCGTTCACCAGTTTCGTTTTCTCCGCGTCCGACAGGTTAGGGTCGAGCGTCAGCACGTCGGCCACATACGTGTCGGTGTATTCCGTGGTCAGTTCCCAACTGATCTGCACGATGGCACGGTGTATCTTGATACCGAGGAAATATTTCGGTTTGCGGGCTATCGAGACCGTCGCCTTGAACGTGATGACCCCGTTGATGTTCGGCATGGTCGCCTTACGGACATAGGTGTAGCCGTTCCACGCCCCGCCGTCCTGCCACGACAGGCTGTAAGCCGTCTTGCAGTCCTGCATGATGGCCGGTATGCGGTAATAGTCGTCTGTTGCCACATCGTTATCGCCCGACGCCTCGGTTTTCGCGTCGGTGTATTCCCGTTGTTTCTTCTGCCATTCGGACAGCTCGCTTTTCAGGCGGTCTATCTGTGTCTTGTTCGCGTTGTACTGCTGCCGGTACACCGCCGCATCTTCCACGCTTGCCTCGGCGATTTTTTTCAGCAGGTCGGCATTCTCGCTCTCCAACGCGTTGATTTGCGACTGGATGGCGGCTACCTGATTCTCTGCCTCCTGCAGCATGGCGTCCAGCTCGGACAAGTCCAGTTCGTTCTCCGTAACCGTGGTCTGCATGGCACACTCCTTTGAATGGGCGTTCAGGGATTTGCCGCACGTTCGGCACTTGTACTGCGTCGTGCCCTGACCGAGCGTAGCCCCGTCCGAACAGGTTACACTGATGGTCACGCTCTCGCAGCCTTGCAATTTCGCGGCGTCCGTCGCCTGATAATAGTTCCGCGCGTCAGAAGCTATATAATAGGTATAACCTTCCTCGTTGTCGTTGAACTCCGAGAGTCGGGCGTTAAGCCCGGCTTTGAACGTGTTCAGGTCCATCGAGTAGGAATCGAACACCTCTTCATAGACGACCTCTTCCCGGTTCCAGCTTTTCTTCACATGGATTTCGTAGGCGTATGCCTTCTTCGTCTGTTTGCCGCCCCGGCTGATGATATAGCCGTTCTGCCAGTAGTTGATACTATAGGTATAGCCGTCATTCTGGTTGTTGAGCTGCTGTACCCGGCTTCTCGACCAACCGGCGTACCGTTCCGAATTGGCGAGCGCCTGCTCCCGTTGCGAGGCATTGGGATAAAAGTCGGGATCGGTTGTCTCGAAACGCGTCCATTCGCCGCCGTTCAGTATGCTGTTATCGTCCGTCGGCGGGTAGTAGTCGCACAAGGCGATACTCCCTTGCTCACGCCGGGCGATATACCACCGTTGCGTGTAGTAGTTTCCCGCCGTCTCGTCCAGATAGTCCGTCATCCAGGAGGTAAGGTCGTAGTTGCTGAAATCGAACAGTCCCGCCACGTTGTCCTCACCGCCCACCATGTCAATCAGCAGGCCGCCGAGGTCATGCTCCGCCTGCTCGAAGAGCGCACCGTAATGGTCATACAGGTCGATGACCTTGCTGACCCTGCCGCCCATCAGCTCATGGAACGAACTGGTTTGCAACAGGGCGTCACCAATGTTCCCGATACCTGCCGAGGCGAGACCGACACCCATGTTGTAGAGGTTGTCGATGTCGTGTTGCAGGTTCTCCTTGGTGAAATTGCCCGGCACGCTGGCGATGTCGTCCAGCATGTGCTGCCAGTCGATGTCGCCTATCTCCGAGAGTTTCAACAGAGGGGCGATGTTCCGGTTGATTTCCAGAAACACGATGTCCGAAAAGCCCAACGTGCTGTTCGTCACTACACTCTCGAACTGCATACACAGGCTTTTCGTTTCGTCGCAGATTTTCATCAGGTAGCTGCCCCAGTAGATAGCCGTTTGCGGTGAGCGGAGCATCAGTTTCGCCACCACCCATATCTTGGGTATGATCTTCTCCGAGACCATGCGGTAAATGCGGCGGTAGTAGTAGTTCTCCGTACTGCTGTTCCAGATACCGAGGTCGGAAAAGGCTTTATGCTCCAAGAACTTGGAGGCAAAAATCCCCGCCGTGGCCACTTCCGCCGCATTGTAGTGCTTGAGTATGTCATCGACCTGCTCCCGGTAATAGCTTTCCGCCACGGCTTCCGTACCGAAAGCGGTAGCCATTGCCGCCACGGTACGCGCATCGTAGTTCACGCTGTAATACTGCGCGTGGATGTGCTGTACGACAACGAGCGACAGGAGCATAAGGATAAGTGACAGCCGTTTCATCATGGATTCCTCCCCGGTTAAAAACAGCCCCCGTCAACGGCGCGTCATGCCTCTTAGTGCACGTATCAGTTCGTCGGCCTCATATACGGCGGAATTTGCCACCAGACGGTGGTGTATGAATACCTCCTTGGCTATCTCGTACCTGCGTTGTTCCCACTTCGCCTCTTCTTCCTCGTCCTGCACGGAATTTCCGATACCGGCGTATTCGTCCAGTTCCTTACCGGGCATTCCCAACCGGAGATTGTACCTTTCCAGAACATCCTCTATTTCCTCGATGCTTTTTCTTCCCATGTCGCGTACCCTTACCAAGTCCTTTCCGGGCCATTGGCACAAATCCCGGATGGTTTTGATGTCGAACTCACGGAATATCCGTTGGATACGGGCTTCATATTTGCTCCCGAACTCAAGTGTCTTCACGCTTTGGCTGATGTCTATCTTTTCCATTTTCTGTAATTGATGATTTGATTGTTATTGTTTTACATGAAGGTTCAATATCCGCCCGGCCTCGTTGACCTTTTGGGCGAACGGCAGGGATTTTCCGATACCGCTGGCGTTCCAATCCCGACAGTACGCCTCGATAGCTTCCTGATGGCTGCACCGCAATTCCCGCTTGTAGAGTTTCAGGGCTTCTTTCTCCGCCCGCTCGGTGGTGTAGGTCATGTAACACTCTCTTGGTTCTTCCACGCCGTACACGCCGCTGGTCGTCCCCCGGCGGATGAACACCTCTCGGAAGAAGCTGCGCCCTTCCTTGTTTTCCAGCCGGTTGATGGTGAATATCTTTTTGCAGTCCACGTCGGTAAGTCCGAGAATAGCCTTGATTTCATCGAACCGCTCGCGGAACTTGCTCTGGTCAAGCAGCATCACCACGTCGGAGTTGTTGATGATGGCTTCCTTGACGATAGGGCTGCCGATGATGTCCTGTATCTCCTGCGTCACCACGCCGACCGAGGCCCAGAACTTACGGGCCGTCTTGTACATAAACTTGATGTATTCGGCCATGAGCGGGCTGGCAATGGCCTTCCACGCTTCCTCTATGACCAGGACTTTGCGGTTCTTCTTGATACGCATCTTCTGTAAGAATACATCCATGATAATCAGTGTGACAAGAGGGAACAGGAGAGGATCATCCTTTATACTGTCAATTTCGAAGACGATGAACGTCTCATCGAACAATGAACTGTCCATGTTCTCGTTCAGCGTCTTTTCATGATTGCCGCCCCGATAGAAGTCCTTCATCATGTAACGGTACGTCGATATGTCGATGCCCGAAATATGGTTTTCGGCACAGATGTCGGGGATGCGCTGCACGGAAAATTCATAGAACGAGTTGAACGACAGCTCTTCCACTTTCAACTCCTTACGGCGGCGTTCCATCTCGTCGATCATGCGCTCGATACGCCCGGTCCGCTCTCCTTCGTCCTCGTCCTGCTTCTCGGCATGGTTACGGTCGTCGATGAGCAGCCCCTTACGCAAATCCTCCCGTTGCAGGGGTGTGAAGCCGTCGAACCCATTGAAATAAGTGTCGTAATACTCCGTGATGACCTGTTCTATCAGGCGGTCCTCTGTCTTTGTGACCGTACCCTGCGAGCCTTTCCAGATGAGCAGCACGAGGTTTTTCAGGAAGCCCGTCTTCTCCACATTCATTTCCGCCCGATTGATGCGGAATGGGTTCATCGTAATCGGTCTTTCCTCGGTATAGGAAATGTACTTGCCGCCGAGGTATTCGCAAAGTCCCTCGTAGCTGTTACCCGTATCGACCATCACCACGTCCGTTCCTTGCTCGTACAACTGGCGCACGACAGAGTTCATGTGGAAGCTCTTGCCGCTGCCCGAAGGACCGAGACAGAAAAAGTTCGAGTTGTCCGTCAGCTTGTTTTTCCCCTCCTTTCCCGTGATGTCGATAGCCACCGGCACGCCTTGGCGGTCTGTGTAGTAGATTTTCAGCGGTGTCTCCTCGCTGTGCTGTATGTGCTCCTTATACATCAGACACATCGCCGCGTCACCCAGCGTCAGGAAGCGGTCATAGTCCTCGTTCATGCCGTAACAGTTACCCGGAAACGAGTTCACGAACAGTTCCAGTTGGTTGTACGCCCTTTTGGAAATATGGATACCCATACGTCCGAAAGCATTCTCCAAGTGGTTCGTGCATTTTTGCAGGTCCGTATCGGCCGGTACGGCGACGATCAGGTTGAAATGGGTGTACACGAGCTGCTTGCTTTCCCGCGCGATGACCTCCTGCACCCGCTTGATGTCCTCCACGGCCATCTGGTTGCTCGGATTGGGAATACTGGCGTGCCGGTTCTTCTTTTTGTCCAGCAGGGCCAGTTCCCTTTTCTGGTTGGGCAGGAAGACAATCTGGTTATAGACGACCGTCTCCGCATTCGGAATGTTGTCGATGGCAGCCAGCAGGTCCACGGGCATATCCGTGTTATTGACCTCTATATTGGTGTAAGGCCGTATCAGTGAGGGCAGTGCGGCACAGTCCACATCGACAAGGCTATATACCTTGCAGCGTTTGTCGCCCATCGAGACCGTTTCGTCGTCCGCCTTGAAGTTGGTCATCGACACGATCCGCTCCTTGAAGTTCATGGCGAAATAGCGGTCCACGTATTCGCTCGCTTCGGCTTTGTTCAGGAACCTGGCCTGTACCCCGGCATCGTGCAGCTGGTCATGCACTTTGCGTATCTTGACCAGAAAGTCGCGCCACTTCTTGTTGTCGAACGAGAACAGGCGGCTCTTCTTCGCCTCCTGCGTGATGGTCAGGTAACACACGCTGTCCGTATAGTTACGCCCCTTGAAGTAACGGAAGTAGGCCGATGAGAGGAACTCGTGTTTGTCCCCCGTCTCGTTCTCGAACTGTTTCCGGATGAAGATGTCCTGTTTGTGCAGGGCATATCCTTCGCCGAGCGTCTGCGCGAGGGCGGTGAAAAGGTGCGTGAACTCGTAGTAGCTGTCGATGTTCGCACAGTATTTCTGCACGGGATTCTCTATTTTCAGGATGGCTGAATATTCGCCCGTCTTGGTGTACAGCACGCCCACGCCGTTCGTATCTTCCACAGAAAAATAGATGTCCTGAAAGATACGCTTACGCTTGCCTCCGGTACCGAACGCATAGACCGACAGGGCCATGCCGGCACACAAGGCGATAAAAAGTAGAATGATGTACAAGGTCATTTCAAAATACAATAAAAAAGGCCGGTCCACCCGGATTTCAGGCGGCCGGCCCGCGTTCAACATTCAACAAGACCACACGTTGCCCGTGATGGTTTTTCTTTTCTTCTCACAGTTTCTTCGAGTGGGCGTAGATATACACTCCGCGACCGTCTTTCTTGGTATGCAGCCCTTTCCGCTGTTTGAGCATGATAAGCGCAATACCCGTCGAGACGACCGCAACCAGCACGACCAGTCCGGCCACGAAACCCACGAGGCAGTAGGCGATGATAAATCCGACGATGGCTCCGCCGGCAACGCCCGCCGCCCAGTAGATGTAGCGTCCCTGAATACCCATGAACTCCAAAGGCCGTTGCAGGCCCTTGAACAGCGGGTAGTCGGGATAGCGTTCGTCCTTGCCTTTCATCGTGCGGGAGGGTTATGCGCCGATACCGAAGAACATCGGAAGTGCTTGTGCGGCAGCGATTAAGAAAATACATGCGCCAACGATCATCATAATCTTTTTCTTCACGTCCTGTTCCTCGTTGTTCATGGCGATGTACACCGAGATAGCGCCTACGATAGCCACTACACCGGCAATGGCGTAACACAGTTTGACCATGACGGGGACGTACTTGGCGATTTCCTCCGTCACGGTCGCCAGTGCGGTCGTACCGGCGGAGTAATCGCCTGCGGAGTTTTGGGCCATGACGGCCGTCGTGCCACACAGCAACATCAGTGTGAGCATCTGTACCTTTTTAGCAGAAAACATTCTTTTCATTTGTCTTTTTGTTTTTTGAAACATGATTATTTATTTTAGGGTAAGTATTGCAGTTCTTTCGAATCGTTATGGCGGCACCTCATTCCTGCATCCCGTTTCTATATGCGATAGCCGAAAAAGGCAGGAAAGACAAGGAAGGCACCGATCAGGAACAGGCACGCGCCCACAAGCGTTACGACGGACTTGGTAATACCGTCCTCGCCCGTGTTCATCTTTACGTAAATCTGGAATCCGGACACAATCACACAAATCCCGGCGATGGCACAACAGAGAGCTTGGACGTAGAACATCATCGTTACCACGTAGTCGTGCATCGTCGCCAGCGCATCCGCCCCCCAACTGTAATTCACGCTGCCGCTTTTCGCCAGAGCCGAACAGGGGATGATGGAACAAAGCGCACATAGTATCTTCTTCGTTTTCGACATCTTACAGCTTATCTTTGACCGGTCTCCATTTCAGGCTGGGACGGTTGTCCAAGCGTCCTTTGGAAATCATTGCCTTATACATCTCTTCGTCGGTAAAGCCGTCGGACAGGTAGGGTGCGACCTTTTCCATCTGTGCCTCTGCCTTGGCTTTCAGCCGTTCGAGCCGATCCTTGGCTGTTCCATCTTTTTTCCCGGTGTCGCCGTTTTGGGCGGCAGGCGAAGCGGCAGGTACAGTCTCCGTGCCGTATGTTTCATTTCCGATTTTGAACCCGGTCTCGTTCTCCGAAACCTCGACACTCTCTTCCGTGGAATCCATCGGACCGAGGTCGAAAACTTCCTCGTCAGTCTTCTCCGTTCCCTTCTTTCCATACAGGTCACGGATGATATTGACCGCGAAATAGACGATGTACAGCACCGTCAGTACAAGGGCGAATATAAAGTATGAACCCATCTGTTTTTAAGTATGAAATTAAACTTTAATTGAACTTTAAAAGTACGGTTGCAAAGAAAAATATTATATTTGATGTAACAAAAACTCTTTATATCAAACAGTATTTTATTACATAGAAATAAGTTTGAAACACTAAAATTGAACTTTAATTTCATACTTTGAGGTATCGAAGCAGAAAAATCGGGCATAAAAAAAGCCCTCCGGGAGGAGAGCTTTCAAGGGAAAGGGTAACGATGATGCCTTACCGTTTCTTTCCGCGTAGGTAATCGTTCAGGTCCTTGTATTCGCGATAACGGGGTGCTTCGTTGCGTACACGCCCGCCATACATGCCGGCGATGGTCTCTTCCGTTTTCTGCCCTGCGAGATCATTGTCGAGATAACAGTGGATTTCCTCGTACACCTGCAAGTGTTCCAATGCTTTTTTCAGGTTGTTCACCGAGTTCATCACGAGGTAATCACAAGGTGCGTCGATGCAGACCGTATCATCACCCGCCTGTTTCAGCGTCAGGTAAGAGAGAAAATCCATGAAGCCCTCGAACACGCAAACACGGTTCTGTGTTTCACCATGAGATTGCCTGATGACAGAGATGTCCTTACACCGGATACAGCCCTTATAATAAGGATTGCGCACCTCGTACCCGCCCGCCGCGTTGCCGAAGGCAAGAGCGAAGTAGCGCCGTTTACGTAATTCATAATGGACCTCCCGGCAGAACATGCGGCCGATGTCCCCGTCGATTCCACGGGAATGAAGGTACGAGAGTAGCGCATGGTGCTGCAACGGCACGACGAGCACGTCCTTCATGTCAGCTTCGACGGGACGGGGTGTTGTCCCCGGAATCCGCACTCTTTGTATCGGGGCAGCATTTTCATGTCTCCCGATACAGGCAAGCACTTCGCTCACGCTGTTCGTCCGGTACAGGTATTTGCCCAGTTCCACAAGGTCGCCGCCCGTCGCTGCGCCAAAGTCATACCATTCGTTGAGCCGGTCGTTGACCTTGAACGACGGAGTGCGTTCATCGCGCAGCGGTGACAGATACCAGTATTGTTTTGATATCACACTCTGGGGATGGTAGCCGAGACTGGCGAGATAGTCCACGATACGCAGTTGTTTTGCTTCCGCTATGGTCATGTCATTTTCTTTTCACTTGTTTTCAAAAAACAGTTTACTTTGGTTTTTCTCCTATATATACCCGGACCAAAGTAAACTAAATTATTTTTCACCTTCCGCTTCCTCGCATTCTTCGTCGAAAAGCAGGGCTTCGGTCGGGGTCACATCGTAATAAAAGAGCTTGTCCCGTTTGACGATCAGCTTCAGGTTTTCCGTCAGGTATTGCAGCAGTTTTATCATGACGCTGCGTCCCCGTTTGAACCCGATAGCCTCATAGGAAGCCATGAGGGCCTGCAGCACGTTCTCGAAACCTTTGATGGGCCTGTCCCCGAAAGCGGCGGAAAGTGCCTCCCGGTGCTGTTCGATGGACAAATCCATGAAGCTGCTCCGGGCTTTCGGTCTTACACTGCCGTCAAACGAATAGTTATCCACCATGACCGGCAACCCTTCGTCATCAACGGAAAAGGCGAACGGTTTGAACTCCTTCTCGCGGATATGCAGCGCATGAACTTCACTGATAACGGGATTCTCCGCACTTTTGGTGATGACCAGCACCGTTTCCGCCTTATTGCTCATTTCCGTACCGATATGCCCGCGCACATTGTTGTCGCCCTTGTTCAGGTGTAGCACACAATGGATGTGCAGGTCGTATTTCGACGACCACTCCATCATCTTGTTGATGACCTCCACCGATTCGCTGGTGCTGTTGATGTCGAGCATCAGGTCGCGGATGCCGTCTATGATGACCAGCCCATACCCCTTGTTCTGACGCAGGGCATAGTCGATAACCCCGATACGGACGGCAGGAGTGTATTCCCGCAGGCAAATGAAATCGAGATTCTCGTTGTCCGTCGTGGTGGCAGCCCCGCCAGGCGGAGAATGCGTTCCAATACGTTGTGGCAATGGAAACGGCTCTGTTCAGTGTCCACGTACAGAATCCTGCGTTTGCCTTCGGGCAGGTGCGCCCGATAGTTCAAGACCTGCCGGCCCGCCAGCGACGCGGCGACGATGGCCGAGACGTTGAACGTCTTTTTCGCCTTCGCCTTACCCGTCGAAGCGCTGAAATTACCGAGCGTCGCTATGGTGGAGTTGTCAATCCATATAATCTGGGGCGGAGTCTCGTAGGTGTCCGTGGCCTTTATTTGCGATGCAGTGAGGATATCCGACAGGCGGTTCTCGTCCAGCTCCGCCCACGAGTTACGGTCAGTTCTTTTTTCGTTTTCCATAGCGCTTCTGGTTAAAGAACGGTTGGGTTGCGGACACTTCCGTCGCCATACGCATGGCATCGTCCACCGTAGGTCGTAGTTTTGCAAGAGCCACGCGTCCAGCTCTTCCTTCGCAAAGTAGAGCATCTTGCCGCGAGGCTTGTAGTGCGGGATTTCCTTGTTCGATGTGAGTTTGTACAACATACTTTCGGACACGCCGATATACATGCACGCCTCTTGAAAAGTGAAGACCTTCTTGGTCGTGTAAATGGTATTTTCCAGCAAAGCCACACGCTCCAACAGACCTTCCACCGGTTCCAACTTCTTGAGAACCGCTTCTATGGCGGTCAGCCGTTCGCTCAACCGCTCCATGAATGTTGTTCTGTTTTGCATAAAATACATGTTAAAATTAGACAATGGAGAGTTACCTCCGTTATGCAGCGCGCTAACGGAGGTCAAAGTTATGTGATGTGAACCGGACAGCCGGAAATACCGGCGTGATACTATGCACGTATCACGGCAACTGTCACTGTTTTATCTTTCACATACTTGGCTTTTTGGCACTTCGTGTCATATTTTCAGTCGGCTGACGGCTTTTCGTATGCCGAGGTTTGCCGATGTAATGTTGTTCCTCGCCGCAGACAGGGCGGACGAGAGGCTTGAAGCGGTAACGTATCTTGTGCCGTCTTTGGACAACAGGAACCGCCCCTTGTCGAGAACCGACTGCCAGTGAGGCAGGATGAAGGTGTTTTCGAGCAACGCGTCGAACAGGACCGCCACATGGCGGATATTGTTCACACGTATGCAGAAGCCCTTCTTGCAGGCAAAAAGCGCTTCCATGTCCTCGATGCGGAGTGTGGAAACGCAAAACAGATGATAAGCGTTGGCGCAAGCCACAATACCTGTCATCTGTTCACGGGAAAAATTACAACCGAAGGAGAGAGGTGGATCGTTTCTGGAATCTTCTATACGTGAAGAGCCGAACCATACTCCGGCAATGTCGTACTTTCGTTTCAAGGCCATGCACTCCTCGAAAGAAAATGTTTCTGCGGTAAAGAGGCTTTTGACGAGACTTGTGCAATCGATCAACAGCCCTCTGATGATATGGATGTTCATTTCATGGCAATTCCTGCAAACCGCACTGTTGCAGTCGATGTACCGGTGACTGTTTATAAAGTCATCCACATAGCGGCCATACCGTTTGCCGCCTGCCATGACGTCTTGAAGATAAAGCTCCCTCGCTTCGGAGAGCAATTCGTAAAATTCTTCCGCTACATCCTGTTCCGTAGCGAAGTGGTGCAGATGTGGTCTCCCTTCAAAAAAAGAGAGGACCTGTTGTTTTGTCCTTTCATGTCGAATTGTTTTTATGGGTTTATACTTATTATAATAGTGGCATTACTTCGACTATTTGAAAAGTCGGAGAAAAGCCGGAAATATTTACCTGTAAATTGAATTTGACATGTATAACTACATCAGTCGAATAGCCCGTTGACCAAATTGACTGCTTCGTCTTTTTTCTGGTTGATGATTTTGGCGTACACCTGTGTCATTCTCACGGAGGTATGACCAAGCAGCTTCGATACGGTATAGAGATCCGCACCGAGCGTCAGCATCATGGTCGCGAATGTGTGCCGGGCCGTGTGAAAAGTAAAACGCTTGGTGATTCCGGCCGCTTCGGCCCACGGCTTGAGATACTGGTTGATGTTTGAAGGCAAGCTGAACACATGGTCATCCGCCGCCTTGTCCTCACGCTCCGGCATCCACTTCAACGCCTCGTTGGAGAGTGGCAGGTAAATCGGTTCTTTGGTCTTCTGCATAGCCACCGCCAGACGGTATTGGCCGTTATCGACAAAGACATTCTTCCATTTCAGGCCGACAATATCGCTGATACGCAGTCCGCAGAAGCAGGAAAACAGATAGGCGTTTTTAACCCTCCCATCCTGTACCGGAGTGGCAATCAACGCCCGTACCTCTTCGATGGTCATATAGGACCGCACGCTCTCCGGCATTTTGGGCTTCTCCGATTTTTCCATTTCATTAAACGGATTTCTCAACAACCGTTTAGCCCGGACGGCAGTGTTCAGGGCACCGTTGAATATCTGATAATAGGTATTGCGTGTAGATGCTGCTATCGGCTTTCCTTTAGGGCGGAAGGTCGTCAGCATGTAGTCGATATAGCCTTGGCAAAAAGCGAGGTCAACCCGATCCAACAAAAACCTTTCCCCTGCATATTCTTTCAGGATATGGGTAACGGCCTTGATTTGACCGATGCCTTTCTTGTCGCGTTTCTCTTGGTACTCCAAATAGGTTTGCATCCAGTCCAGCAGATAAACCTTATCTGTATGGTTCACGATACCGGCTTCGCCGCTGGTCAGTTCGATAATGCGTTTCGACTTGATGGCATTCGCAGCGGCCATTGTTATTTCATTCTGCCGACGGGTATTGTTGTCCGTTCCCGGGATAAGATACAGCTTCAGGTACTCATATGTCCGCTTGCCATTGCGGTATATATCCAGATACAGACTTTTGCTGCCATCGGACAAATCCTTCATCCGAAGACGGATGGGCTCTTTTACTTTTTTAGGCTTCTTTATTCGTGGCATAATCGTATTCTTTCATTCGTTCTTTTTCGTATGCAAATGTACGAATTAAAACCGAAATCAAGAAACAAACAAGGAACAAAAATGTACCCAAAAAGAACTAATTAACAGAAAATAGCGAAAAAAACTGAAAGAAACGATTTCTTTATAAATGTCTGATATAAAGCCTATTTGCTTGTACTTATTTGGATTTTATTTTCATCTTTAATATGTCTGTTTGTTTATTGATAATGAACGTGAGGTTAGTCTGAAACGGAAAGTATCTATTTTCACTCAGAATGGGACAGTGGCAAGTCTGCTGCTGGATGCACTGAAGGGTACGGAGTTCTCCTATACAATGGAAGGGAAACACATCATCCTTACGAAAAAACAAGCTGAAGCGCTAAGTCCTGTGCAACACAAGAAAAGAATAACCGGTCTGGTGAAGGAATATTCGGGCGAAGCCATCGTAGGATGCAATGTGTCGGTTAAGGGCACTACCATCGGTACAATCACTGATATAAATGGCAAGTATAGCCTTGAAGTTCCCGATAATGCAACCTTGGTCTTTTCATTCCTCGGATATAAGAGTATGGAATATCCGGTGAAAGCACAGCAGACTATCAATGTGACCTTGGGCGAAGATTCAAAAGCACTTAATGAAGTGGTGGTTGTAGGATACGGCACACAACGTAAGGCGTTGGTGACTAATGCAATCAGTTCTTTTAAGCCCAGCGAATCGAATATGCGTCCGGTGTTGACTCCGAGCGAATTACTACAAGGACGAGTGGCGGGTGTTACGGTATCGACCGGCTCCGGCAATTTGGGAAGTTCCGAACGAATGAGTATCCGCGGTGCGGCTTCTTTGAGTGCCAGTAACGAACCTCTGTACGTGGTGGACGGAATTCCCATCCTTAACAGTAACGCTTCCTTATTCAATATGGGGGAAGATTTGAGCTCGATGGCAGTATTGAATCTGACGGACATCGAATCTATTGAAGTATTGAAAGATGCCGCTTCGGCAGCTATCTACGGTTCGCGGGCAACGAATGGCGTGGTGGTGATTACAACCAAATCCGGTAAGGAAGGCCGTTCGGATATTCGTTTGAATGTCAGTACGGGAATCTCCAAATTCGCCAATAAAGGACGCATTAAATATGCGGATTCTGACTTGTATGTGGAAACTTATAACGACGGAGTCGAACGTTATAACCGTCAGAATGGCTATACCGTAGGTTCTGCAGGGTATGTAGTGCCTATCTCCAACCCATTCCAGGGATTACCCGATACGGATTGGCTGGATTTGATTACTCAAGTGGGACATTCTTACAATGTAGACCTCTCCTTCTCCGGCGGAAGCAAGAAAACAAAATTCTATGTGGGAGCCAACTACAATTATCAGGAAGGTATAATCAAGACCAATGACATAACCAAAATCAATCTGAAAGCCAAGATTAGCCACGAAATGACTTCCTGGTTGGAAGTCGGCGCCAATGTCAGCGGTAATTATCTGAAAAACAACCGTGTTCCGGGAGCCAATATCGGTTCTACCATCGTAGCCCGTGCCGTTGAACAACGTCCTTTCGACCGTCCGTACAAACCGAACGGTGACTATTATTTAGGTGGAACCGACGAGTTGGCACGTCATAATCCACTTCAGATTCTGAATGAAGAAGTATCCTATATTGATACCTACCGTTATTTAGGAACGTTCAATGCAGACTTAAAATACAAGAAGTTCAGTCTGAAAAACTCTGTCAGCACCGACATCGGATATACGTATGACTATGTGTACTACAATGAGAATCATCCTTATGGAGCAGGCGGCGGACGTATTGTGGAGTACAACCGCCTGGTGAAGAACTTATTGATAGAGAATGTATTCAACTATAATGATAAGTTCGGTGATTTTGAAGCGGGTTTGATGCTAGGACATTCTTTCCAGAAGATGTCCACCCGTACATCTTCTATCGACGGACGCGGTTTTCCGTCTCCGGTATTCGATACGGTCGGCACGGCTTCCGAAATTTATAATGCTTCGGGCGGCATCTCCGAGTTTGCCATGGAGTCCTACTTCGGACGTATCAACCTGTCTTATTTAGACCGTTACATTCTGAATGTGACTATGCGTTCGGACGGTTCATCCCGTTTTGCCCCTTCCGACCGCTACGGATATTTCCCCTCTGTCTCTTTAGGTTGGAATGTTTCGAAAGAATCTTTCTGGAAATTCCCTCAGACAGACTTGAAGTTCCGCCTGAGTTATGGTAAGACCGGAAATCAGGATGGAATCGGCAATTATGCCTGGCAACCGTTAATGTCCGGCGGCATTAACTACGGCAATAATAGCGGTATGGCTGTCACCAGCATGGGAAACAACAAACTGACATGGGAAACTGCCGACCAGTATGACTTCGGCTTCGACCTGGGCTTTTGGAACGGCAAACTGAATATGATAGCCGATATTTATCTGAAGAATACGAACAACCTGCTTTATTCAATGCCCTTGCATGGAACAAGTGGTTTCACCAGTATCACCAGCAACATCGGTTCCATGCGGAACTACGGTGTGGAATTCTCCATCAACGGCCATTTGAATATAGGGAAAGTCAACTGGACTTCCTCTTTCAACATCTCCCACAACAAAAACAAATTGACTAAACTGCTGGGAGACGACTTGCTTCCGATAGGTTCTAACCGCGCCTTGAAAGTAGGTGAGGAACTGGGAGCTTTCTACCTGTTCCAGATGGACGGGCTCTACCAATATGACGGTGAAGTGCCGCAACCATTGTACGACCTGGGTGTACGTGCCGGTGACGTGAAATATCATGACGCGGATAATAATGGCATTATCAATGATAACGACCGTGTACTGACCGGTTCTTCCAATCCCGATTTCTTCGGTGGATGGAACAATACTTTCAAATACAAAGGTTTCCAACTGGATGTGTTCTTTACGTATATGTACGGAAATGATGTGTATGCCGAATGGGCGGTGACCGCTACCCGTCCCGGATACCGCATGGCCATTACGGAAGATGTCGCCAAGAATCGTTGGACGGCTCCGGGAAGTTCTGATAAATATCCGCGTGCGGTCAATACGCTGTGTGGGCATAACAGCAAGAACTCCACCCGTTTCCTTGAAGACGGCTCTTTCATTCGCTTGCGTTCTCTTACATTCAGTTATACATTCCCGCAAGTAATGTTACAAAAGATTTGTTTGAAAGGTCTGCGTCTCTATGTGCAAGGGGACAACCTGTTGCTGTTCTCCAAATACTCCGGCTGGGACCCTGAAGTGAGTAAGAACATGGACCCGCAGTACTTTGGCGTCGATTTGTATGGAGTGCCGCCTTCCCGTTCGGTCAATTTCGGAATAAACCTTAGTTTCTAATCATAAACGCTCACAATGATGAAAAAGATTATTACTATATTTCTGGGATGCCTGTTGCTGGCTTCATGCAGTGGCATGCTTGATATCGAATCCCACTCCGCCGTATCGCCGGGAAGTGTGACGCCCAAAGACTTATCGGCTTTACGCATGGGAATGTACAATAAGGTACAGAACTCTCCGGCGCGTGAGTCATATATTACATTCGATATATTGGGCGGAGACTTGACTCAAAGTACAGGGAATGCAAGGGACTTGATAAACTCTGTACTTTCCTCACTGAATTCGATCGTAGCCAACAGTTGGAACGGCTATTACAATGCTTTATATCAAGTAAATAATGTTATCTCCATTGTAGAAGACCTTCCCGAATCCGACCTGCGGAATCTGATTATCGGAGAAGCGCATTATTTCAGGGCATATATCTATCATTCACTGGTGACACGCTGGGGTGGTGTGCCTATCCAAAGAGTGAATACGATGGACAAGCCTTTCCGTGATTCGGAAGAAGCAGTGTGGGCATTTATTGAGGAAGAACTCGAAACAGCCCTTGCTTTCTTGGGGACTTCTTCCAGTTGTTACTATGTATCCCGCGATGCCGCCCTTGCACTGAAAGCCCGTGTGATGCTCGAACGTGGCAAAAAGACGGAAGCGGCTGCACTGGCGGAAGGTCTGATAAAGGATGGAAAATACAAACTGGATAGCTTCGACAAGATATTCCGTGGAAAGACCAACACGGAAGTTATCTTTTCCTTCCAATGTCTGGCGGAAGAATCGAATATCACCATTTCCACCTTATTCTATACATATGCTCATCCCAATCACGGCAGCTATGTGTATCGTCCCACGAACGACGTGATGAATATGTATGACGACAAGGATAAACGGAAAGAAGTTTCCATTATCAATGTAGGTGCCGAACCTTGTATCAATAAATATCCGAGCGGACAAACCGGTACCGACCCGGTAGTGATGAGCCGTCTGGCTGAAATGTACCTGATAAGTGCGGAAGCGCAAGGACTCTCCAAAGGTCTGGGACGGCTGAACGACTTGCGGAAAGAACGCGGGCTGGATGCCGTAAATCCGAAGGATGAAGACGAATTTATAGAATATATCCTGGACGAACGCCGGAAGGAACTGCTCGCCGAAGGTTTCAGATATTATGACCTCATACGTACGAATAAGGCAAAGACAATGCTTGGACTGAAAGATTACCAGTTGGTATTGCCTATACCGGGCAAGGAAATGATTTCGAATCCGAACCTGGAGCCGAATCCCGGATATTGATAATGATTGTATTTATACTTATTAAAGAGACAAAATGATGAAAAAACTGATATATGATTCCGCTCTTCTTCTTTTAGGGTGTCTGCTATGGACGGGATGCAATAATGATGAAGACCTGACCGTCTATTCCACCGAGGGCGCGAAAACGGAGTTGGGACAGAAGATAATTGTCGGAAGTGACGGATACGTCGGACAATATTTCTCGGACACTACTTACACGTTGGCTCCGGGTGTAAAGGCTTTGGAGATGGAAATCCTTTCTGCCACAGGTATGGCGGTAAAGATGTTTGTCCTGGAAGTCGATTTGAAAGACACGCATCTGACGATGAAGGCTTCGTCTCCCAAAGACGAAGGCAAGCTCAAGACGAAACAACAAATGACGTTGCAGGCATTGGCACACGACAAACAGGGCAGCCGTGTTCTGGCTGCCGTGAATGGTGATTTCTTTGCTACGGACGGAACACCGCAAGGCATTTACTACCGGAACGGGGTATGCTTGAAGAATACGATGACCGATAATGTATGTACTTTCTTTGCCGTCACGAAGGGTAAGAAGGCGGTGATTGGCTCGTATGACGAATATGATACTTATAAGGATGAGATTCAGGAAGCGGTGGGCGGTCGCGTGCGTTTGATGACGAACGGGAATGTGCTTCCTCAGACATCGACAGCACTGGAACCCCGGACGGCTATCGGCGTGACGGACAATAATGTCGTTTATATTTTGGTTGCCGACGGACGTAACTTTTGGTACTCCAATGGCATGAGGTATGCTGAAATGGGAGCTGTCATGAAAGCGTTGGGAGCGAAGGATGCTATCAATCTGGATGGCGGTGGTTCGTCTACGTTCATTATCCGCTCGAAGGCGGGATTTGAAGAGAACCGTTTTGCTATCCGCAATTGGCCTTATGATAATGGCGGTGTCGAAAGAGCAGTTGCCAACGGACTGTTGGTGGTGACCGATAATTAATAGTTTGAATCTTAATAGTTGAATCATTATGATACGAAATAATAGAATGTATAGTTGCTGGCAAGGTCTATGGGGAATCATCTGTTGTCTGTCCTTGCTGCTGGGTATGGCAAGCTGTCAGGACTTTACGGATGATACGGGACGCACAATGCCCGAACCGGATTTGAAGTTTGCGGACGGAACGCTGAATCTTCCGTTGGAAGAAAAGGAATATACGGTGGATATCGAATCCAATCTGCCTTGGCGTGTGAAGACTTCCGCCACTTGGATTGACTTGCTTTCATCGAACGGGATGGGTACGGGAAGTTTCAGAATATCGGTATCCAAGAATGCGAATGTAGCTCCCCGCGAAGCGGAAATTGCAGGCTGGATTATCGAAGGTGCCGAAACAAAGCTGAAAGTGGTACAGGAAGGAGTGGGCATCGCTTTAAAAAAACGTGCGGTGAAAGTAGGTGCGGAAGGCAGTGCGGAAGAGGTGATACCTTTTTCGACAATGGTTACTTACACATACGAACTATCCGAAGGATGCGACTGGATACACGTTACCGACGGGGCGGCAATTACTCCGGGCGTCATCAATGAATCGGAACTGAAATTGGCGATTGACCCTTATACGGATATAGACGAGGGACGTACCGCCTCATTGTACCTGAAAGGTTCGAATGGGATTACCGACGTACTGACAATAACGCAGGATAAGAAACCTTTGGGAGACATCGATTACCTGAGAATGTTCTACGAAAGTGCGAACGGAGATAACTGGACGAAGAAATGGAACTTTGACGCTCCACTGGAAACTAACCCGACAAACTGGTTCGGATTGAAGTTTGAGAATAAGAGGGTGGTTGAGATTGATATTCAGTCCCCGAATAATATCGAAGGAGATATTATCCCCTTATGCAACTTGTCGGAACTGAGAAGCATAAAGTTCAAACATCAGAAGTTAGCAGGTATTCCCGAGGAAATAGGACAACTGTCCCAATTGACCACTTTATGGATAATAGAATCTGCTGCAAGCGGAAACTTGCCGGAATCTTTGGGAGAATGTGAATTATTGACTAGCTTTAACATCTCAAATCATCCAACTTCCACTCCGGCCGGATTTAACAACACGTTTACTGGTAATCTGGATATGTTGATAAATATCCCCGGTATGGTGACAATAAAGGCATATTGTAATAATTTGAGCGGGCCGCTTCCGGTTATTCCGTTAGACGGAAACAATAAACCGACCACTTGGAAGAGCCTGAAAGAGTTTATGATTTATACCAACGGATTCAGTGGAAGTATCCCTTACGGATATGGAACGGTAATCGAGAAGAGTGGTTCGAGTGGTATATTCAGAGTGAATGATAATCAGTTGAGTGGACAGATACCTGCGGATATCAAGGCATGGTCGCAATATGCAACCCGGAAAGCTGCGTGGATATTGCAAGGGAATAGTCTTACTGAATAAGATAACTTAATTAATTTATTAACTTAACACATTTATCTGTCTGTTTACAATGAGAAAATACTTCGTTATCCTTGTCTTAGCTCTCTGTTCCGTCGGAACATTGAAAGGGCAGACCGCATCAGATTCTTTGGCAATCGTTTCTGCACAATGGGAGATAATACATGCTCAAAAGGGAATTATCCACAAGAGTGCGTCTATACCTCAGCTTTATCAGTGCCCCCAAGTTATCAACCTGATAGAGATTGACCCCGGCAAAGGGATGAAAGCGGGTATTGCCATATCGGACGGTATGAAAAAGACAAGCCGGATAGCTTCCGAACATCATGCGCTTGCGGCAATCAATGGTTCTTATTTTGATATGAAGCATGGGAATTCTGTCTGTTTCCTGAAAACAGACAGGCAAGTGATTGATACGACAACGATAAACGAGTTTAAACTACGTGTCACGGGAGCCGTTTACGAACGGAAAGGAAAGATGAAGCTGATTCCCTGGAACAGACAGATAGAAAAAAAATATAAGCGAAAGGTGGGTACAATATTGGCATCCGGACCGTTATTATTAAAAGACGGTCGGGTATGCGACTGGAGCTTGTGTGGAAAGGACTTTGTCCAGAATAAGCATCCCCGTAGTGCTGTTTGCATGACGAAGGATGGAAAAATACTGCTTGTCACGGTGAACGGACGTTTTCCGGGGCGTGCCGAAGGGGTGAATATCCCCGAACTGGCACACTTGCTTCGGATATTAGGCGGTAAGGATGCGTTGAACCTGGACGGTGGCGGTTCCACAACATTATGGCTGTCGGGGGCACCGGAGAATGGTGTCGTCAATTATCCTTGTGATAATAAACGTTTCGACCATGCCGGAGAACGCGGAGTGCCCAACATCATTTATGTTTATGAATAACCTTATTGTTTATCAGCTATCGCACGACTTGAAGTTGCGAATAAAATGGAAAATGAAATGAAGAAACTTTTAAGATGCTCCCTGTTGGGGCTATTATTATTGTGCAGTGTCGTTGTAAACGGAGCGCAAGTCCCCAAATATATCTTCTTGTTTATCGGTGACGGCATGGGATTCAACCATGTGGAAGCAACCCAAATTTATGCGGAGAAAGTAGGAACAGATACGGGCGAATGTTCACTGTTATTCCCCACTTTCCCTGTGATGACTCAAGTATGCACGCGCTCGGCTTCTCACTTGATTACGTGTTCATCCGCCGCAGCTACCGCTTTGGCTACCGGAGAAAAAACGACGAACTATGTAATCGGAATGGATGCGGAAAAGAATCACGGGTTAAAATCCCTGGCACGCCAACTGAAAGATAAAGGTTATAAAATAGGAATAATCACTTCTGCTTCTATCGACCACGCTACCCCCGGTGGATTTTATGCTTCACAACCCGACCGTTCTATGTATTACGAAATAGGAGTGGATGCCGCCAATTCCGGTTTCGATTTCTTCGGTGGGGCGGGATTGCTCGAACCTCGCAGCAAGCGTAACCTTTCGGCGCCTTGCCTTTATGACCTGTTCAATCAGAAAGGCTATACGATGTTTCGTGGAATGGACGCTTATAACCGTGCTGCTGCAAAGGATAAAATTCTCCTCTTCCCAACCGATACAGTGAGCAAAAGCCTGAAATATGCGATGGACCGTTCCGCCAAAGACTTGAGTTTGCCTGACTTGACAAAAGCCTGCCTTGCTAATTTTCAGGAAACCGCGAAGAAGGGTTTCTTTATGATGGTAGAAGGCGGAAAAATAGATTGGGCGGCCCATGCCCACGACGGTGGCGCTGTTGTGAAAGAAACCATTGACTTCGACCAATGTATCCGCTTGGCTTATGATTTCTACAAAAAGCATCCGAACGAGACATTGATATTAGTGACTGCCGACCACGAAACGGGCGGTCTTGGACTGGGCAACTCCGATATGAACCTGAATATCGACTTGCTTCAATATCAGAAGTGTTCACAAGAAGCCTTGACTGCTGCTATGCGTGAAATGAAAAGCGGAAAGATGATTCCTTCGTGGGAAGACATGAAAGCGTTTCTGAAAAAGAACCTGGGCTTTTGGGAACAAATTAAGATTACTCCGCGTGAAGAACTTGAATTATTGGTTTGCTACGAAGAGTCTTTCTTGAAGAAGAAGTCGAAAGATGTGGTCAGCCTTTACGCGAAAGATGAACCTTTAGCGGTGGCTGCTATTGCCTTGTTGGATAAGAAGGCGTCATTGGGATGGACAACTAAAACGCATACGGGAGCACCCGTGCCATTGTATGCGATAGGCAAGCAGGCTGTTCTTTATTCGGGCAGGAGAGACAATACGGATATGGCTAATGTTTTGCGGAAATTATTCCTTATCAAATAGGGAGAGGTTTATCAATCAAGAATGTGAGTCAGTATTTGAGTTAGAGGAATCCCGTATGAAAATGAACTAAGCCAATACTGAACATAAATATATGGCTGGATACTACATAATGTCGGCTCTATATGGCGATTTTGACGTTGATTTATTAATCGACAACTGGAGTCGGCCACTTAGCTGACTGAAGTCGGCTGCTTAGTCAACTGGAGTCGGCTATATAGCGACTTTAGTCGACTGATACGATGTCGGCTGTTTCAATCCGGTATCCGGTCATATTCTTCTTACGTTCTTCCACATAAGAAAACACCTGAGTTTTTGTTTGAACTAGAGCTTCTTTTCTTAAAAGTGTGAACAGTGTGAAGGATGTGAGGAGTTTAAAATGGGGTTGTGAAATCACAGCAAACATCTGTTATTCTACAGTTTATGAGACTGTGAAAAGCGTGAAAGATAAAAGATGAACTTTTATTATAAAGGGTATCTAAATTTATACTTTTGTCAGCTATCATTTTCTGTACTAGATATTTTATGCCTTATTAATTAAGGTACAAAAATAGGCAATTTCTGTTATATAGCGGACATGAATCAGAATAAAACTTTTTCCGGAGAATTGGTTTTGCTTGTTTTGTTTCTCATTCGTGAGGGGGCTTTTTCAAAAAAAAACTATCTATGCTTTTTGCAAGTCCCGTTCTTCATATTTGCAGATCGCCTCTATCCATTCTTCTGTCAGTGGCATGGATTCATGTCTTTCAAGATCGAAAGTAACCATAACAGACTTGCAGATACATTTTACTTCATTCGTTTCTGTGTCGATAACCCGCTGGATCAGGTGAAAGCTTTTGGTGCCTATCTTAGAAACAGCAGTCTGTACGGCGATATGATCGGATGCGAATATCTGTTTGACGAAATCCGCTTCGATGTGGACAACGACAATCCCGATCTTTTCCCAATCTACTCCGGGGCATACTGAAGCGAAGTATTCAGTCTTTCCTAAGTCGTAAAAGGAGAAGTAACTGTGTTGTTGACGTGACCAAATTTGTCTACATCATTGAATCGCAATTGGATAGGTAATGTGTGATGAAATACGATTTCTTCCATTGTTTTCTCTTAAACGTTTTAAATTCGACACAAAAATGGCACTTTTGCTTTCTTGCTTGAAATTGAGGCAAAGATAGAGATTTCTAATGATTCTGCTTTCGGAGATAAGGAAGATTTTCGTTAATAATCGTTTAAAACGAAGTTTTGGGATGTTTGTTCTGTTAGGGAAACACGCTTGTAATAATGTAATAGTTAAATTGTTGTCTGCCAATAGTTGATTTTAAAGGGTGATTTAAAAACGTCAGGATAGATTTCACTAAATGGAATAAATGTGTTATTTTTGCGTCTTGTTCTTAACGGAAATTAATCAAGAAATGATAGAAGATATTAAAAAAGCCTGTCAGGTGATGAATGAAGGAGGAGTGATCCTTTATCCCACTGATACCGTATGGGGTATAGGCTGTGACGCGACTAATGAGGAGCTGTACGCCGGGTGTATGAGATTAAGAAACGTGCTGATAGCAAAGCTATGTTGGTGTTGGTGGATTCTCCGGTTAAAGTGGATTTTTATGTACAGGATGTACCTGATGTAGCATGGGATTTGATTGAAGTTGCCGACAAGCCGTTGACGATTATTTATTCCGGGGCACGTAATTTAGCACCTAATTTGCTGGCCGAAGATGGTAGTGTAGGGATTCGTGTGACGAATGAAGATTTTTCCAGAAGGCTCTGTCAACAGTTCCGTAAAGCAATTGTTTCTACTTCGGCTAATGTCAGCGGACAGCCGGGGGCTGCTAATTTTAGTGAAATCAGTGATGAAATCAAATCGGCGGTAGATTATATTGTTGGCTTTCGCAGGATGATATGAATAAGCCGAAACCCTCAAGTATTATTAAGTTGGAAAAAGGTGGAGTGATAAAGATAATTCGCGAATAAATGAAAGGAGAAAAACTTAGTTTATTGCAGCGTTGTATCAAATGGCGGGAAGCGAACATAAAGGAAAAGCAATTTATCCTGATATTAAGTTTTCTGGTCGGAATCTTCACTGCGTTTGCTGCGTTAATATTGAAATTCTTTATCCATCAGATACAGAATTTCCTGACTAATAATTTCAATGCAACAGAAGCTAACTACCTGTATTTGGTATATCCGGTAGTCGGTATTTTTCTTGCAGGTTGGTTTGTGCGTAATATTGTAAAGGATGACATCAGTCATGGGGTCACCAAAATTCTATATGCCATCTCCCGTAGGCAGGGACGTATCAAGCGACACAATATCTGGTCGTCTACTATCGCCAGTGCCATAACCATCGGATTTGGTGGATCGGTCGGAGCAGAGGCGCCAATTGTACTGACAGGTTCGGCAATCGGTTCCAATCTCGGGAGCGTGTTTAAGATGGAGCATCGCACGTTGATGCTGCTCGTAGGTTGTGGTGCGGCAGGTGCCATTGCCGGTATTTTTAAAGCTCCGATTGCGGGACTGGTATTTACCTTGGAAGTGCTGATGATTGACTTAACCATGTCTTCTTTGCTTCCCCTGTTGATTTCTGCCGTGACAGCAGCAACTGTTTCGTACATAGTCACCGGTACGGAGGCTATGTTTAAGTTCCACCTCGATCAGGCATTCGAACTGGAGCGTATTCCTTTCGTTATCTTGCTGGGAATTTTTTGCGGACTGATTTCGTTGTACTTCACACGTGCCATGAATTCGGTAGAAGGTGTATTTGGCAAACTCAATAACCCTTACAAGAAACTGGCTTTTGGTGGTGTGATGTTGAGTGTATTGATTTTCCTTTTCCCGCCTCTTTATGGTGAAGGATATGATACGATTAATCTTTTGTTGAATGGAACGTCTGCCGAAGAGTGGGATACGGTCATGAACAACTCTATGTTTTATGGCTATGGCAATTTGTTGCTGGTTTATCTGATGCTGATTATCTTATTGAAAGTGTTTGCTTCCAGTGCAACAAACGGTGGCGGTGGTTGTGGTGGTATCTTTGCTCCTTCGCTTTATTTGGGGTGTATTGCCGGTTTTGTTTTCTCTCATTTTAGCAATGACTTTGCTTTCTCCGCTTATTTGCCGGAGAAGAATTTCGCATTGATGGGAATGGCGGGAGTAATGAGTGGTGTCATGCATGCTCCATTGACAGGGGTGTTCCTGATAGCCGAGCTGACAGGTGGATATGATTTATTTCTTCCGTTGATGATTGTATCTGTAAGTTCATATCTGACAATTATTGCTTTCGAACCTCATAGTATCTATTCGATGCGTTTGGCTAAGAAGGGACAATTGCTGACACATCACAAGGATAAAGCTGTGTTGACGCTGATGAAAATGGAAAACGTGGTGGAGAAAGATTTCGTTGTCGTACACCCGGAAATGGACTTGGGCGAACTGGTGAAAGCAATTGCAGCTTCCCATCGAAATGTCTTTCCGGTGACAGATAAGAAAACGGGTGAATTGTTGGGAATTGTATTGCTCGACGATATTCGCAACATCATGTTCCGGCAAGAACTTTATCATCGTTTCACTGTTAATAAATTGATGATATCTGCTCCTGCCAAAATCTTCGATACGGATGGAATGGAGCAGGTTATGCAAACATTTGACGATACGAAAGCCTGGAATCTTCCGGTTGTAGATGAGGAAGGCCGCTATCAGGGATTTGTCTCTAAATCAAAGATATTTAATTCGTATCGGCAAGTGCTGGTACATTTTTCAGAAGACTAACCGGCAAGGTGCCGGACCCAGGTTTCTATGCAGATAACAGGTTTCTATGTAGATTATAAGACAATTATGAAGAAAGAGGACTTAAGAATAGTATATATGGGGACTCCCGATTTTGCGGTAGAGGCCCTGCGTCAATTGGTAGAAGGCGGTTATAATGTAGTGGGTGTGATTACGATGCCCGATAAACCTGCCGGACGCGGACATAAGATTCAATATTCTCCTGTCAAACAATATGCGCTCGAACAGAATTTACCGTTGCTTCAACCGGAAAAGTTGAAAGATGAAGCTTTTGTGGAAGCGTTGCGTGAATGGAAAGCCGATTTGCAGATTGTAGTTGCTTTTCGTATGTTGCCGGAAGTGGTATGGAATATGCCGCGACTGGGTACATTTAATCTTCATGCTTCTTTACTTCCTCAATACCGTGGAGCTGCTCCTATCAACTGGGCGGTTATCAACGGTGATACGGAAACCGGGATTACGACTTTCTTTTTGAAGCATGAGATAGATACCGGAGAGGTCATCAACAGGTACGTGTGCCTATTGCAGATACGGATAATGTAGAAGTGGTACATGATAAATTGATGATGTTGGGAGGAAAACTGGTTCTTGAAACAGTAGATGCTATACTGAATGGAACGGTCAAACCAATTCCTCAAGAAGAAATGGCAGTTGTCGGTGAACTCCGTCCTGCTCCGAAGATATTTAAAGAAACTTGCCGGATTGACTGGAACCAGCCGGTGAAGAAGATCTACGATTTTATCCGTGGACTATCACCTTACCCCGCTGCCTGGAGTGAACTGATTGCTTCCGAAAAAGAATCTGTAGTAGTAAAAATCTTCGAAGTGGAAAAGATTGTAAAGAAGAATGATAAACGTTGTCGTAACTCACGTGGACGTTTTTGTAAGGTAGGATCCATCGAAACTGATGGGAAGAAGTATATAAAGGTATCTGTACCGGGTGGATTTGTGTCTATTCTTTCTTTACAACTACCCGGTAAGAAACGACTGAAAATCGATGAGTTACTTCGTGGTTATCACCTGGAAGATGGGTGTAAGATGAAGTGATCTGACAATAAGATAGAATAAAAACCGTCCCGAACACGAGACAATTAGAACCTAAAATAAAAGAATTATGAAACCGATTATCGCTCCTTCTATTCTTTCTGCCGATTTTGGATATTTGGCAAAGGATATTGAATGGTAAACCGCAGTGAAGCGGAGTGGGTACATATTGATATTATGGACGGAGTATTTGTTCCGAATATTTCATTTGGCTTTCCGGTACTGAAATATGTAGCGAAGTTAAGTAAGAAGCCGTTGGATGTGCATTTGATGATTGTGAATCCGGAGAAATTCATTCCGGAAGTAAAAGCATTGGGTGCTCATACGATGAATGTGCATTATGAAGCTTGTCCACATCTGCATCGGGTGATTCAACAAATCAGAGAAGCCGGGATGCAGCCTGCTGTAACGATCAATCCGGCTACTCCTGTAGCTCTTCTGCAAGATATTATTCAGGACGTGTATATGGTGCTTATTATGAGCGTGAATCCAGGATTTGGCGGGCAGAAGTTTATCGAACATTCGGTAGAAAAAGTTCGTGAACTGCGTGCCCTGATTGAACGGACAGGTTCGAAAGCCCTGATTGAAGTAGACGGTGGCGTGAACCTGGAAACAGGGGCCCGTCTGGTTGAGGCGGGAGCCGATGCGCTGGTGGCTGGAAATGCTGTCTTTGGTGCACAGGATCCGGAAGGAATGATTCGTCAGTTGCACGAACTGTAGTGGATGAATTATAAATATTGGTAAATTAGCTTAGATATAAAATATAAAAGTTACCTTTGTTGGAAAATAAACAAAAATGGGAACTTGGAGTCAACAGCAGGAGGTTAGAAAAGAAACCAAAGAAAGAGATAAGACTAGAAAAGAAAAATTGGCTGGTTATTTTTTTGATCTTTCGAAGCTTTCATTTGCTGGACTTGTGATTGGTATAATTATACCTCTATACGCCAACTTTTTGGATGAAAATAATTGGTACATAGCTGTAACGGGTATTGTTTTGACAACTTTGTCTGCATTATTAGCTAATAAAATATTAAAATGATATGGAAATGTTAGGTTTTGTTTTTACAGTAGGATGTGTGATTGTTGGAGGTATTTATCTGTGGACATTCACTAAGTCGGGAAAGAAGTGGCTGAAGAATCTGTGAAATAACTGCGACATTGTTTCTTTATAACGTCCATCGATATCCATTTATACGCCTGCTTATCCCCTGGATAGCAGGCATTTTTTGTGGAGATCATTTTTTTGACCGTTCATGGGCCCCCCTTTGTGGTATTCTCTTCTTTGGCTTTTTTGCTGCATTGTCTTTTGCTCTTTATTTTCTGAAGCGCTATTCGCTGCGATGGTGTTTTGGGATAGCTATCTCCGCTCTTTGTTTTACGGGAGGATGGCTTGGGATGACTGGACAATTGCAACAGGCTGTCTGCTCTTTTCCGAAAGAAGAAACAGTGTACCGGGTTTTGATAACGGATGCGCCTCAACCTAAAGAACATACTTACCTCTGTCAGGCATTATTGAAAGAACGTCGTGATACTGCGGGCATATATCCGATAGGACATACTGCGGTTCTTTATCTACAGCAAGATTCGTCTGCCTCCCGTTTGAAGAGTGGAGATGAACTGCTGATTTCTGCCCGCATTTCTCCTCCTCTCAACAATCGAAACTTTGATGAATTTGATTATGCCCGCTTCCTGATGCGGAAAGGCATTAGCGGAACAGGATATGTTGCATCCGGGAAATGGACAATCTTATCTTCAAGCAAACCACCTTTATCTTCTGCTAATCCATCCATCTCTTTACGACAAGACGGAATGAATAACTTTGACCTCAAAAGTACAGCCAGCTCTTGTAGAAGAAACGTGGTTTCACTTTATCAGGAACTGGGATTCAACGGGGATGAACTGGCAGTACTTTCAGCACTAACAATAGGAGATAAGACAGAATTAAGTGATTCGGTTCGTGAAAGTTATTCGGTGGTCGGTGCAAGCCATATTCTTGCTTTATCCGGTTTGCATATCGGACTTTTATATACAATGCTTTTTTTCATTCTGAAACCTATTGCCCGAAGAGGAAATATAGGTAGATGTGTGCGTTCTGTTTTTCTTCTTGTCTTATTGTGGACCTTTGCTTTTTTTACAGGGCTTTCTCCGTCGGTAGTACGTTCGGTCAGTATGTTTTCGATTTTAGCTATGGCGGATATGGTTGGTCGTGAACCTTTATCTTTAAATACATTGGCGGTAGCTGCGTGGTTGATGTTATTCTGCAATCCTGCATGGCTGTTCGATGTTGGTTTTCAGCTCTCTTTCCTTGCTGTTGCTTCTATCTTGCTTATTCAAAAGCCGATCTACCATTTGATTACCGTGAAAAGTAGAATAGGAAAGTATGTTTGGGGACTCATGAGCGTGTCTATTGCCGCACAAATAGGAACAGCTCCGCTTGTTCTGTTTTATTTCTCTCGATTCTCCGTGCATTTTCTATTGACGAATTTAGTTGTTATTCCTTTGATTACGATTATCTTATATGCTGCTGTCGTAATGCTTCTTCTGACTCCTTTCTCCTGGCTTCAGATAGAAGTAGCCGGAGGTGTTAAGAAGCTGTTGGAAGGACTTAATTTCTTTGTCCGATGGGTAGAACAGCTTCCTTACGCTTCTATAGATGGAATTTGGCTTTATCAGTCAGAAGTGCTAGGTATCTATATTGTCATCGCTCTGCTAACCTATTATTTCATGAATCGCCGATACCGGAATCTGCAAATCTGTCTTTTTTTTATCTTGTTGATGGGGACTTATCATGCAACGCTGTATTGGCTGGATCGTCCTCAAACGAGTTTAGTCTTTTACAATATGCGTGGTTGTCCGGCAGTACATTGCATAAAGAGTGACGGGCAATCCTGGATAAACTATATGGATACTCTCTCCAATGAAAAACGTCTGAAACACATGACAGCTAACTATTGGAAGCGTCATCACCTTCTTCCTCCCCAAGAAATAACGGCTGATTGCCGGCACGCTGAACTTAACCGTCAACAGCAGATTATATCCTATCATGGTTGTCGTGTATGTGTCATAAACGATAACCGTTGGCGAAACAAATCTACCGTTTCTCCGTTATATATTCAGTATCTTTACTTATGCAAAGGATATGACGGTCATCTGGAAGAACTCGCCCAAGTCTTTTCTTTCTCTTACGTCATATTGGACGCGTCCCTCTCGGAATACCGCAAACACCTACTTGAAAGCGAATGCAAGAAATCCGGTCTGCGATTTATCTCTTTGTCTGACGAAGGTTCTGTCCACTTTTTGCTCTAAGTACAAAGATTTATCGTACATTTGCACCTTGATAAAGTTTAAGAGTATGTTGACGAAAGTAATTGAACAAGCCAAAATAGACCATTTTTCCAAATGGTTTGAACGAGCTGACAAAATAGTAATTGTATCCCATGTTTCTCCTGACGGCGACGCTATTGGTTCATCATTGGGATTGTATCATTTCCTGGATTCACAGGAAAAAACAGTAAACGTAATTGTGCCGAATGCCTTTCCCGATTTCTTGCGATGGATGCCGGGCAGTAAGGATATTCTTTTGTATGACCGTTACAAAGATTTTGCCGATAAGTTGATAGCCGAAGCTGACGTAATCTGTTGTCTCGACTTCAATGCACTGAAGCGTATTGACGATATGGCAGATGCTGTGGTTGCATCTCCTGCGCGTAAAATCATGATCGATCATCACCTGTATCCCGAAGATTTCTGTAAGATTGTAATGTCCTATCCTAAGATTTCTTCTACTTCCGAATTGATATTCCGGCTGATTTGTCGTATGGGATATTTCAGTGATATCACGAAGGAAGGCGCAGAATGTATCTACACAGGCATGATGACAGATACAGGAGGATTCACTTATAATTCGAATAACCGGGAAATTTATTTTATCATTAGCGAACTACTTTCCAAAGGAATCGATAAGGATGATATTTACCGTAAGGTGTACAATACCTATTCCGAGAGCCGTTTGCGTTTGATGGGCTATGTATTGTCGAACATGACTGTTTATCCGGATTGTAATTCGGCATTAATCACATTGACAAAAGCCGAGCAAAGTAAGTTTAACTATATAAAAGGTGATAGCGAAGGCTTCGTAAACATCCCCCTTTCCATCAAGAATGTTTGTTTCTCCTGCTTCTTGCGGGAAGATACAGAGAAGCCGATGATTAAAATCTCCCTTCGTTCGGTAGGAACCTTTCCATGTAATCAGTTAGCCGCTGAATTTTTCAACGGTGGCGGACATTTGAACGCTTCGGGCGGTGAGTTTTTCGGAACGATGGAAGAGGCAAAAGCGGTCTTTGAGAAAGCGCTTGAGAAGTATAAACCTTTGCTAACAGCGAAAAGCTAAAGATGGAAGGTTAAAAGTGAATATGGAAAGGTTAAAAGATACGAACTTTCAACTTCGCCCTTTCAACTTTTAATGATTTTGAGATACATTTGTGCGGAATATAGCTAAATAACAGATAATGAAGAAACTTGTATTTTTATTTCTCTCTTTGTTAACCGCCGGAAGTCTGTTCCAGGCATGCGACAATTCGAAGACTTATGCAGAAATGCTGGAAGACGAGAAAAATGCGGTGAATAAGTTCATCAAAGATAATGATATTCGTGTCATTTCACTGGAAGAGTTCGAACGAGACACTGTTACGGCTTCAAAAGAAGCTGGGGATGGATATGACGAATATGTTGCTTTTTCCAATGGCGTATATATGCAGATCGTAGATCGTGGCGGGAAAGATGAAGATAAAAGTGAATTTGAGAATGCGGTAGACACTTTTGCTAATAATAATGTCATTTGTACTCGTTATGTAGAAAAGGATATGATGACAGGAGAGGTTACTTGCTTCAATGTACCTTTAGAAGAATGGATGGATGCTCCTGATTATTATAAGTTTCCATTAACATTCCGTTATGTACAAAACGCGTCTACTGTTTATGGGATCGTTTTATCCGGTAGTTTGGAATATGATTTATTATGGGTTAATCAAGGTTATGGAACTGCAATTCCATCCGGATGGTTGATTGCCTTACCTTATTTGCGTAATAATGCACATGTACGCCTGATTGTACCTTCTAAGATGGGGCATACAACTGCACAACAATATGTCAATCCTTATTTCTATGATATCTGGAAATTTGAGAAAGCAAAAAGCTAAAGCACTAACATTAGATAAATCTTTTAGTTAAAAACCTATGACTCTAATCAAATCTATCTCTGGAATCCGCGGAACCATCGGCGGAGGAGCGGGAGAAGGACTGAACCCGCTTGACATTGTAAAATTCACCTCGGCTTATGCTACTTTAATTCGTAAGACCTGCAAAGCGAAGAGCAACAAGATTGTTGTGGGACGCGATGCCCGTATCTCAGGTGAAATGGTAAAAAACGTAGTAGTCGGTACATTAATGGGAATGGGCTGGGATGTAGTAGATATTGATCTTGCTTCTACTCCGACCACAGAACTTGCTGTGACAATGGAAGGTGCCTGTGGCGGTATCATCCTGACGGCTTCTCATAACCCGAAACAGTGGAATGCACTGAAGTTACTGAATGAACATGGTGAATTTCTGAATGCAGCCGAAGGCAACGAAGTACTTCGTATTGCTGAAGCAGAAGAATTTGACTATGCCGACGTAGATCACTTGGGTTCTTACCGCAAAGACCTGACTTATAATCAGAAACATATCGACAGTGTATTGGCTCTCGACTTGGTAGATGTAGAAGCTATCAAAAAAGCTGATTTCCGGGTAGCTATTGACTGTGTAAACTCGGTAGGCGGTATTATTCTTCCCGAACTTCTTGAACGTTTAGGTGTGAAACATGTAGAAAAACTCTACTGTGAACCTACCGGAAACTTCCAGCACAACCCCGAACCGCTTGAAAAGAACCTCGGTGACATCATGAACTTAATGAAAGGTGGAAAGGCCGATGTAGCTTTTGTTGTAGACCCCGATGTTGACCGTCTGGCAATGATCTGCGAGAATGGCGTAATGTACGGTGAAGAATATACATTGGTTACTGTTGCCGACTATGTACTGAAACATACCCCCGGTAACACTGTTTCTAATTTAAGCTCTACCCGTGCTTTGCGTGATGTAACTCGCAAGTATGGAATGGAATACAGCGCTTCTGCCGTAGGCGAAGTAAATGTGGTAACGAAGATGAAAGCAATCAATGCTGTTATCGGTGGTGAGGGAAATGGTGGAGTAATTTATCCTGCCAGTCACTACGGACGTGATGCATTGGTAGGCATCGCATTATTCCTTAGCCATCTGGCTCACGAAGGAAAGAAGGTTAGCGAGCTCCGTGCTACTTATCCTCCTTACTTCATTGCTAAAAACCGTGTAGACTTGACTCCGGAAATCGATGTAGATGCTATCCTTGCAAAAGTAAAGGAAATCTATAAGAACGAAGAAATCAACGATATCGACGGTGTGAAAATTGACTTTGCTGACAAATGGGTACATTTGCGCAAGAGTAATACAGAACCGATCATCCGTGTGTATAGTGAAGCTTCTACTATGGAAGCTGCCGAGGAAATCGGTCAGAAGATAATGGATGTGATTAATGAATTAGCAAAATAATATCCTGCAAAATAGGATTTTATTTATAACATTTGAGTCTCGTATATCATAAAGATAACTGAATAAGTTGTCTCATTGATATACGAGACTTTTTATTAGGATGATATCCACTGAATGATAATAGTTACTCTTCTCCTTGAGTATTAACAATAAAGTTTCTTTTGATTAAGTCTAAACTTCCTTTCGTCTAATAGTAAACTTCTCTTTTGTTATTTACAAACTTAAAATGAAAGCTTCATTTTTATAAATGCAAGCTTTGTTTTTAAAAACGGAACCTTTGTTTTTATAAATGAAGATTGCATTTGTAGATTGGAAGGGATGAAAAGCAACTTTACTGTTAATAAAAAGAAAGTTTGGACTTAATCAAGAGCAACTTTTCTATTAATAGATTACATGAGAAGTAAGCAGTGTTGAGAGAGAAGTAATCAACAAAGCTTACTTCTCTGCGTCGTTAGCATAGATACACCACAAGAATATCAATTGGTATACAACTTTATAGGTCTTATATCAATGATAAACACATGGCTTAAATATGCATATTGATAAACGTACGGCATGAAAATAAAACTGATTGCATTATTTATAATGATGAGATCATTGAAAAATGGAAGAGGCAGACTCTTAGATTGTGTGAACTTAGTAGTGAAGTAATTGTTGAAAAATAGAGGTACTTGATAAAATAGAGTTGCATTTTCCGTATAAAAACGTATCTTTGTGTAAAGAGAATCAAAGACATCGATTATTAATGGCTATTTTTTTCGCACTGCGAAACAAAACATATAAGCGATTGCCTGATATTTAATAGATGATATTAATGATTAACACAATGAAAATGCGCTTGATTTTTCCTTTTGTTCTATTGATTTATTCATTGATCTGTCAGGCAGATGGCGGTAAAGATTCATATATCTTCCGGAAAGTAGATTATCAGCAAGGATTATCTAATAGCGCTGTGCTTTGTCTTTTTCAAGACAATACAGGGTTGATGTGGTTCGGTACTTACGATGGCGTCAATTGTTATGACGGCAGAAGCATGGAAGTTTTCCGTTCCGATTTTTCAGCTCCCAAGGCTTTGAGTAACAACGTAATCCATTCTATTCAGCAGGCGGATAATAATTGTTTGTGGATTTCTACCCATTTGGGGATCAATCGTCTTTCACAGGATTCACGGCAAGTTGTCGGATATTATGACTTTACAGATGATTATTATCTACATTCCAATTCTAAAGGAAACACATGGGTGGTGAGTCATGGTGGAATTTTCTACTATAATACATCTTATAAACGATTTGTACAGATTAAGAATCTGAAAGTACCCGTAGAGGATATGGATAAACGGGCGTTCGTCACGGATGATGGTGTTTTGTGGATTTTCACTCAACAAACAGGGGAGCTGTTACAGGTTTCGCAGGATGCTTTTGATTGTGACACATTATCAATTCATTCAACTGTTTTATCTACTAATTTTCATGCGAAACCTATTGAAGATGTCTTTTATCAGAATGGCGTTCTTTGTTTCATCGATAGTGAGCATGATCTTTATGTTTATGATATTTCCCGACAATCTAAAATTTATATTCGTAACCTTTCTTCATTAGTGCAGAAGAATGGAACTATTGCAGGAATAGCCCTTTTCTATGAAGATATTATTATTGGTTTTCGAACGAATGGGTTAGTCCGTCTCCGTACTTCACAAAAATATAAAGAAGAAGTGGTCGACCGGAATGTGCGTATATATAGTATTTATCGAGATCCTCATCAGAATGTCTTATGGGTTGCTTCGGACGGACAAGGAACGATTATGTATGCTAAGAAATATTCTATTGCCACCAATTTGATGCTCAATCAACTGTCATCTAACTTAAGCAGGCAGGTACGTTCTGTTATGACAGACAATAGTGGTGGGCTATGGTTCGGGACGAAGGGTGATGGACTGTTGCATATACCGGATTATCGTGAGAATGAGGAGCTTCTGCCGTTACAGTTTACTCTCCTGAAGGTAAGCAAAATGTTGTGTCTTATATACGATGGAATAAAGAATTTCCTGTTTATAAATTGGTTCAAAGCCGTTATATGGATGGCTTTTGGATAGGATCTGGAGATCCGGGACTATTTTACTATTCTTTTGAAGACAAAGCTTTGCATTCTGTGGAGAATCTGCCGGCACAACCCACCGAGATACATGGCATTTATGAGGAAAATGATAGTGTACTTTATGTGGTGACAGCCGGTTCCGGTTTTCATAAATTAATACTTGAGAAGCAGGCAGGTACCATTCGTTTCAAGTCGCAGAAAAGTTATCATTTTTTTCACGGTCAGCGAGAAATTACGATGTTCTATCCAATGCTGCCCGAAGGGGATTCTATTTTGTGGCTTGGCAGTCGGGAGAAAGGACTCGTACGGTTTGATAAGCGGACTGAAGAATATAAAGTGATTTCTTTGAAAGAAATGCTTCATAAGTCGGTAGACGATGTGCTTAGCCTGTATCGGACCAAAGAAGGGCTGTTATATGTAGGGACAACATCAGGGTTGGTATGTCTGAATTCTAATGGAAAACAGATGAAAGCTACTTATATCGGACGGGAGCAAGGTTTGCTCAATGATATGATTCATGGTGTACTTGAAGATGAGAACGGACTCTTATGGCTTGGTACGAATCGGGGGCTGATTAAATATAATCCGATAAATGGCTCATCACATGCCTACTTTTACAGTGCAGGTGTTCAAATCGGCGAGTTTAGCGATGATGCTTATTACATGTGCCCATATACACAGGAGCTTTTTTTCGGTGGGATTGACGGGTTGCTTTATTTGGATAAAGAGGTGCAGGCTGCTCCGGAATTTTATCCGGATATTTTGTTACGTAAGTTGACTGTTGGACATACGCAAGTGGTTCAGGGGGATGGAGATTACTATACAGACGATGGTAAGGCATTACAGTTGAAGGGGACGGAGGTTTCATTTGCACTTTCTTTTGTTGTTCCGGATTTTTTATCAGGAGAAGATATAGAATATTCTTACCAGTTGGAAGGATATGATAAGGATTGGACCTCTTTTAGTAGTATTAATGAAGCCTCATATACAGGAGTGCCGGCAGGTGATTATATCTTTAAGGTACGCTATAAGAGGGATGTATTTGATACGGAATATCGGCATTTTTCTATTCCGGTATATATCCTTTCTCCCTGGTATCGATCGGTGGCGGCTTATTTTGTTTATTTGGTCATTTTCTTGTTGTTGTTAGGGTACGTGATATATTTACTACGCAAAAACTACCTTCAGGAACGGATGATGAAAACACTGATGGGGACAGAAAGTTGCCGGAAATCCGAGACTGTATATACAAACCGTAGGATGCTTGAAGATTTTACTCTCATTTATAATTATTGTGACCAATTGCGTGCTGAGAATCTTTCTTATGAGCAATGTCTTGAGAAAGTGTCACTGATACGCGAAACTGTGATGAGCGCACTTCTTAATCCTGACGCTCTGTTTTTGGAAGAACTTAGACAATTCTTTCCGGATCGGTTTATTGTTTCTGCACGTATGAGTATACAGGGAGTTTCTCAAGAGGTGTTGCGTACGTTGGAAGAACAAGGGATTGATCATTCTTCTATATCGTCAATGATTCCGGAACACTTAACATTTCCAGTTTACAAGAATGCATTATACAGTATTCTTTATTGCTGCTATCTCCGGATTACTGAAATGAAAGGTACTCATGGCGTAATAGTAGAAATGTCAGAACAGGATGGTAAGATGCAGCTACATTTTTCTTCTAAAGATGCTACTGCGAAAGCGTTGTATGAATATCTTTCAGATAAAGCTTCTTCAGTGACGGAGAAAGATTCCGATCATGTGTTTGTTGTGCATTTACTTTTAGGTTTTGTACGGTCAGCTTTGGAACGTATTCATGCCGTTCTTCGTTATGATGATGATGAGAGTGGTAGTCGGTTGACGATTATCTTTGAACCGGCGGTCTTGACAGTAGCAGGTGAACAAGGGAAAAAAACTGTGCTTTTGTTGGAAGACAGAGATGAAATGACTTGGTTGATTAGTAATTTCCTGGCTGATGAATACGTGGTTCATCAAGTAAAGAGTGTGCAGCTTGCTTTTGACGAAATTCGTCGGTCGGCTCCGGCTCTATTATTAGTGGATATGACAATGTATGCCAATGCTGAAAGTACTTTTATGGAGTATGTTAGCCGGAATCGTACTCTGCTTTCAAAGACAGCTTTTATTCCATTGTTAACCTGGAAAGTTGGTTCGGCCATTCAGCGGGAACTGATCTTGTGGTCTGATTCTTATATTGTACTTCCTTATGATATATTATTCTTGCGGGAAGTTGTCCATAATGCTATTTATGGAAAGCGGGAAGCGAAGCAGATATATATGGAGGAACTGGGAGATTTGGCGGGACAGATTGTCTGTACAACTACCGAACAAGCTGATTTTATTCGTAAATTGTTAAAGGTGATTGAAGAAAACCTGGACAAGGAAGAACTGGGCTCAACGTTGATCGCTGATCGTATGGCAATGAGTTCCCGTCAGTTCTATCGTAAATTCAAGGAAATTTCCAATACTGCTCCCGGTGATTTAATAAAGAGTTACCGTATGGAAAAGGCAGCCCGCCTGTTACTTGATGAAGAACTTTCTATTCAAGATGTTATTATGGAGGTCGGTATTTCCAGCCGGTCTTATTTTTATAAAGAGTTTACCCGTCGGTTCGGGATGACACCGAAAGATTATCGGGAACAGCGAAAGGTATGCTGATTGTCAGGTTAAATTCTTTCGTATAGGTGATTAGTTGGGAAACATTATTATTTATTTGTTTGGGTTCTTCTTCAAATTCCGTGCTACTTATTTATGTTCAATTACCTTATTCATGGCTATTCCGGAGTACTTTAAGATGCATATAGTTTGGATAATTTATTTGCTATTTCTAATATGCCGATATCCCTTTATCCATCGGCCTTTCAATGAGCTTTACTAGCACGGAATTTGATTAAGAACCTTTGTTTGTCACAACCTTGTGCTCTAAATTCCTTTTGTCGATTTTATTGTATTGATTATTAGTGTGTTAATCTGTGCTCTAATTTACCATTCTGTGCTTTAGATATGTGTCTTTATTTTGCCGTTTTTTTGGCAAGGTAGAGCATTGGACTTTTATTCGAATAGCCTTTATTTGCAACAATCTTTTTAAAGGGAATTAACCTTATTACTAATCAAATTTAAAGGAATTATGAATGAAAAACTAAAGTATCTTACCTTATTTGTAATAGGTATGATGTTGAGTTTGGGCATGAATGCTCAATCTGTAAAATCAATCTCCGGTACGGTAACCGATGATCAGGGAGAGGCGGTTATCAGTGGTACGGTGAAAGTTAAAAACGGTAGTACAGGAACAATCACTGACATTAACGGTAAATACACTCTCTCTGTTCCTTCCAATGCCACCTTGGTGTTTTCGTATATTGGTTATATCACACAAGAATTTAAAGTCTCGGAATTAAAGAGTAATGTTCTGAACGTAGTTCTGCAATCGGATACGAAAGCACTGGACGAAGTAGTCGTTGTAGGTTATGGTACCATGCGCAAATCAGACTTGACGGGTTCCATTTCCACAGCCAAAGGTAAAGACATGCTGAAAGCACAATCATTCAATGCGCTTGACGGATTGAAGGGTAAAGTGGCCGGTGTGAATATCTTCTCTAATACCGGTCAGCCGGGTGGAGAATCACGTGTCATCATTCGTGGTATTTCTACTATCAACGCGTCGGCATCACCGCTGTACGTAGTAGATGGAGTGGTGATGTCAAACTTCGAATTGCTTAATCCGAATGATATCGAATCTATCGAAGTATTGAAAGATGCTTCCTCTGCTGCCATCTATGGTGCCCGTGGTGCGAATGGTGTTATCATGGTGACTACCAAGCGCGGTAATGCAGGAAAAGGAGTCCATGTTTCCTATGATGGTTCATTGTCTATCGGTAAGATGGCTAGAAAAATAGATGTAATGGATGCTAACGAATGGATGTCTACCTTCAAGCAGGGATTGGAAAATGCCAACGAATTTCAAGGCAAGAACTTCACAACTGATCTGTCACAGATATTCACAGACGAACGTTTGTTCAATGCAGACGGTTCTCCGAAATATAATACCAACTGGCAGGATGAAGCATCCCGCACTGCCATCTCTCATAACCATCAGATCAGTATCCAACGTACAGGAGAAGGATCTTCTATCGGAGCATTCATCAATTATACCGATCAACAGGGTATTTTGTTGAATTCTTACTTCAAACGTATCAATGCAAAATTGGCGTATGATGACAAACCGACTGATTGGCTGTCTACTTCCGTTAATTTATTAGTAAATCATACTTGGGGTAATAGAACTTCTGATAACCCTTACGGACAAGGCGCATTGCGTACGATGATCGAACAGTTGCCTTTCTTACCGGTTAAGCTGGATGGTGAATATACGCAGACGAACATTATTAATACAAGCTCTATTCTCAATAATCAGACTGATCCTAATAGCGGAAAACAAGGATTCAGCCCGGAAGGTGTAGGTAATCCCGTTGAGTTGCTCGAACGGATGCAGGCTATGCAATATCGTACGCAGATTTTTGGTAATGCTGCTTTGACTTTCCATCTCATGAAAGGATTGGATTTGAAGACCCAGTTCGGTATCGACTACCACAATAATCGTGATGCTAACTATACGCCGTTCACTCCGCGTCCGATGATTAATCAAAGTTCCGAGGGAGCAGCTTCTGCAAATAACTCCAACTCTTTGTATTGGCAGGAAGAAACCTATTTGACTTATGTGAAAGATATAAACAAACATCACATTAATGCAATGGCGGGTATGTCTTGGCAAGAGTATAATTATACCAAATTCGAAGCTTCCGACAGTAAGTATATTGATGACTTCTACGGATATTATAATTTAGGTTCCGGAACGAACCGTCCTTCTGTAGGCAATGATTACGACAAGTGGGCGATGAACTCTTATTTCTTGCGTCTGGCATATTCTTATGACAACAAGTATATGGCTACCGTAACCGGTCGTTATGATGGCTCTTCCAAATTCGGACAGAACAATAAATATGCATTTTTCCCGTCAGTCGGCTTGGGTTGGATGATTTCTAATGAAGACTTTTTGAAAGATAACTCATTGATCAGCAAGCTGAAATTACATACTTCTTACGGTCTGACAGGTAATTCGGAAATTGGTACATATAAATCATTGGCTACGGTGAGCCAGTCGAATACGATCATTGGTGATGCTCTGCACGTAGTGTCTTATCTGGACAATATGCCTAATCCGGACCTGAAATGGGAAAAGACAGGACAGTGGGACTTAGGATTCGAGTTGGGTTTATTCAATAACAGACTGAATTTCGATATTTCCTATTATTATAAGTATACTTCGGATTTGTTGCTCGACCGTCCGGTTCCTGAATCAACAGGTTACTCTTCCATTATGGATAATATTGGAGCCGTTTCCAATCGTGGTTTAGATATTCTGGTTACAGCATATCCTATTCAGACACATGATTTCCAATGGACTTCCACTCTTAATTTAGGTTTCAACAAAAATCGTGTAGAGAAACTGGATGAAAGTGCATCTGTTGATCCTGTCACCGGTAAGCGTCAGATTACAACCGATGGTTTTGTGGGTTACGATATGTTGATCCGTGAAGGTGAAGAGCTTTCTTCTTTCTATGGTTATAAGCGTGCCGGTATTTACGATGGTATTCCGTCTAACTGGGATCCGGAGACAATGAACATACCTTCCACTATCGGTGAAAAGGTAACTTATAAGAAACGCGAAATTATCGGTAACGGATTACCTGACTGGATGGGCTCATTTATCAATACCTTCAATTATAAAGGATTTGATTTGACTTTAGACTTTCAGTTTACATGGGGGGTAGACGTGATGCAAGAATATTATCACTCTACTGTAGCCCGTTTCCTAACTAACGGTATAGACCGTCTTTATAAGGAAGCATGGCATCCAACTCTCAATCCGTCGGGTAAAGAACAGGCAATTCGTCTGAATAACTTTGGTCAGGGAGCTAATAACCAGGCAGATGATGACTGGGTTTGCAATGGTTCTTATTTGCGTTGTAACATGATTCAGCTCGGATATACCTTCAATCCAACATTGATTAAGAAGATCGGTCTGTCTTCATTGCGTTTGTATGCGAATGTGAATAACGCGTTCCTGATTACTTCTAAGGACTATAACGGATACGATCCGGATAACTCATCTCGTTTAGGTGACAACAAATGGGGGGCTAACCGCCAATTCTTCACCTATCCGCGTCCGAGAACGTTTACGTTCGGTCTTAATGTAGCATTTTAATTCACCGTTATAAAAACCATAAGAATTATGAAACTATTAAAAGTATATATATCTGCATTTTGTATGTGTTCACTTTCTGTGTTGCTGAATTCATGCGACGATTTCCTGAAAGAAGAACCATTGGATATGAAATCATCTGACCAATTCTGGAAGACGAAAGCTGATGCGGAGTCGGGGGTGAACGCATTGTATTTTGGTGGTGTACCTTATTTACACAACACTGATGTAGGCGGTGGCTGGACTCCTAAAGCGACAATGTGGGGTGGTATTGTGTCCGGATTGTACGTTGATAAGCGTAAGGATAGAACATTTACTACGGCATCCGAAGGGTGTAACTTCAATATTGAATCTTTTGATGATATTGCAATGAAATACTGGCATGAGTTTTATAAAGGTATTTCACGTGCCAACTTTGTTATTGCCAATATTCCGACAATGACCGGTGTGCTGGATGAAGCTACTATTAATAATTATGTGGCTCAAGGTAAATTTTTCCGTGCATACGGGTATTTTTGGCTGGTCAAAGAATTTGGTGGCGTTCCTTATATTTCAGAACCTTACACATCTACAGAAGGTATGTACAAAGAACGTCTTTCTGCTGAAGAGGTTTATAAGAAAATTGAAGCCGACTTGCTGGATATTGTCAACGGGGATGCATTGCCGAATAAAACGTTCTATGAAAATGGCTGTTATGTTACCAGAGCAATGGCGCAGACTTTGCTGGCACAAGTTTATCTACAATGGGCTGGTGCACCGTTAAACGGAGGGGCAGACTATTATGGAAAAGCTGCACAGATGGCATTGAAAGTGATCAATGACAGTCCTCACGAACTTATTCATCCGAATGGAACGACTGATGATTTAAACTCAGCATATAATGTAATTAAGACGACGAAAGAATCTGCTGAAATCATTTATGCTAAAGAATACAATTACACCAATTATAGTGTAGGTAACTCTTATGCTTGCCGTTCTATCGGAACAGATGCTTTCCAGTGGGGAGTGTTCCATCCGGGAGGAGACGTGCTGTATAATGCATACCTTCCCTGTGATATGTTGCTTAACAGCTATGCCTCTAATGATATTCGAGGACATGAGAAACAGTTCTTCTTTAAGCAATATACCGATGCTGAAGGAAAGACTTATACTTTGAACAATGCAGGCAACTGGGCATGGTTTGATGAAAATGCTTTGATTAGTGGTCACGACGGTGATTATAATATGCCAGTATTCCGTTTTGCGGAAGTCTTGCTGATTGCGGCCGAAGGTCTGGCACGTACAAATCATGAAGATAATGCTGTCGGTGGAGCTAAATATTATCTCAATCAAGTGCGTAAACGTGCTGGATTGGCAGATGAGACGGCTACAGGAAACGATTTAATACAATCGATTTTGACTGAACGTTTGCATGAGTTACCGTTGGAATTTAAGATTTGGGATGACATTCGTCGTACTCGTTTGTATCCGGAAGCATCTACCGAATCAGGAAAATTGAAATGGACTGCTCTTGCATCGGCTCAAATCCAAAACAAGCCCGATGGAAGCACAAGAGCCGGTGCCATTCCTGAATATGCTTTGTTATGGCCTATCCCGTTAGATGAAATTCAGGCTAATCCTGCGTTGGAAGGACATCAGAACCCGGGATGGAATTAATTAGGTAATAATAAATATTTGTTTCTGATAGAATTGGAGAGAGGGTAAAGGCTAATTATCCTCTCTCTATTGCTTAAACGGTTAGTCTTTCGGTTGTACTCTCGTTGACGCTCGTATCCTTTGGTTGACCACATGCTATTTTTTCTTATTTTGGCGTATCAGAGGACGGATAATTGCAGAAAGATGCTTTAATTTGTAACGTAAATAAAAAAGACTTGATAATTTAATTAATAGCTTAATTCGTAGACCATGAATAAAAAGAAACTACTATCTATCGCAATAGCCCTGCTATTGGGAGCTTCCTCTACCTTTGCGCAAAAGCAACCGGTAGACTATGTGAATCCTTTAATGGGAACTGATTCGAAAATATCACTATCTAATGGGAATACATATCCTGCCATCGCGTTGCCTTGGGGAATGAACTTCTGGATGCCACAAACCGGAAAGATGGGTGACGGTTGGGCTTACACTTATGCATCCGACAAAATCAGAGGTTTCAAGCAAACCCATCAGCCTAGTCCGTGGATCAATGACTACGGTCAGTTCTCAATCATGCCGATGACTAAACAGTTGAAGATCGATCAGGACAGTCGTGCTTCCTGGTTCTCTCATAAGGCAGAGAAAGCCACTCCTTATTATTATAGTGTTTATTTGTCAGAGTATGACATGACAACTGAAATAGCTCCGACGGAACGTTGCGCATATTTCCGTTTCACTTTCCCTGAAACCTCCGATGCCTATGTGGTGGTAGATGCTTTCGACCGCGGTTCGTATGTGAAGGTGATTCCCGAAGAAAATAAAATAGTTGGTTATACGACACGCAATAGTGGCGGTGTTCCTCAAAACTTTAAGAATTACTTTGTGATAGAGTTCGACAAGCCTTTTACTTTCAATAAAGTATGGGCAGACTATCATTTGGTTGAAACACATCTCGAACTGCAATCCAATCACGTGGGTGCTGCTATCGGATTTTCGACGAAAAAGGAGAACAAGTGCATGCAAAAGTGGCATCCTCATTCATCAGCCCCGAACAGGCGGAACTGAACTTGAAGGAAATTGGTAATAAGACTTTTGAACAGACAAAAGAGGCCGGTCGTAAGGCATGGAACAATGTCTTGGGGCGTATCAAGGTTGAAGACAGCGATGAGAACCGTATGCGTACGTTCTACTCTTGTTTGTATCGTTCGGTGTTGTTTCCTCGTATGTTTTACGAAGTAAACGGTAAGGGGGAAACTGTGCATTACAGCCCCTATAATGGTGAAATCCGTCCGGGATATATGTTTACCGACACTGGATTCTGGGATACTTTCCGTTGCTTGTTTCCATTTGTTAATTTGATATATCCTTCAATGGGTGAGAAGATGCAGGCAGGTCTGTTGAATACCTATCTTGAAAGTGGATTCTTTCCTGAATGGGCAAGCCCGGGCCATCGTGGTTGCATGGTTGGGAATAATTCTGCTTCTGTAGTGGCGGATGCTTTCATGAAGAATATAACCAAAGCGGATGCAGAAAAAATGTATGAGGTCTACTGAAAGGGGCCAATAGCGTACATCCGAAAGTTTCTACTACCGGACGCCGTGGATATGAATATTATAACAAACTGGGCTATGTGCCATACGATGTGAAAATTAATGAGAATGCGGCACGCACATTGGAATATGCATACGATGACTGGTGCATTTACCGTATGGGTGAAAAATTAGGTCGTCCGGCAGAAGAACTGGATGTTTATAAGAAAAGGAGTCAGAACTACCGTAATCTGTTCGATCCAGAAACTAAGTTGATGCGGGGAAAGAATTCCGACGGAACTTTCCAGACTCCTTTCAATCCTTTTAAATGGGGAGATGCCTTTACGGAAGGAAATAGTTGGCATTATACATGGTCGGTATTCCACGATGTACAAGGACTGGTTGATCTGATGGGCGGCAAGAAGATGTTTGTCAGTATGCTTGATTCTGTATTCAATCTTCCTCCTGTATTTGATGATAGCTATTATGGAGGAGTGATTCACGAGATTCGTGAAATGGAAATTGCTAACATGGGTAACTATGCACATGGCAACCAACCTATCCAGCACATGATCTACTTGTATAACTATGCCGGCGAACCGTGGAAAGCCAATATTGGTTGCGTGAGACGATGAACCGCCTCTATCTTCCTACTCCGGACGGTTATTGTGGAGATGAAGATAACGGTCAGACTTCGGCTTGGTATGTATTTACTGCATTGGGATTTTATCCGGTATGTCCCGGTAGCAATGAATATGTAATGGGAGCTCCTTACTTCAAGAAAGCAACGATTACACTGGAGAACGGCAAGAAACTGGAAATCTCCGCCCCGAAGAATAACGATGATAATCGTTATATTCGTTCATTGAATTATAATGGCAAGAATTATACAAAGAATTATCTGAACCATTTCGATCTGTTGAAAGGCGGTCGTCTGGTGTTTGATATGGATAACAAACCGAATAAGGGAAGAGGTATCAACGAATCAGACTTCCCGTATTCATTCTCTCGTGACGCAAAGTAAGCTGATATGAATAATTTGAGAAAGAAAGTATTGATGATGACTATGGCGGCAGCAACTTTGTCCGCCATAGCCCAACAGCCGGTAGACTATGTGAATCCGATTATCGGGACCAATGGGATGGGGCACACTTTTCCCGGTGCTTGCACTCCTTTCGGATGGGTACAGTTGAGTCCGGACACAGACACAATTCCGCATAATGTAAATGGAGCTTATCAGAAAAATGCCTACGAGTATTGTGCCGGTTACCAATATAGGGACAAGACCATTGTTGGCTTCAGTCACACTCATCTTAGTGGTACGGGACATTCTGACTTGGGAGACATCTTGTTGATGCCTGCTGTTGGCGATGTGAAGTTAAATCCCGGTCGGGCGGATTATCCGGAAGAGGGATACCGTTCACGTTTTGACCATGCTACAGAAAAAGCTGTTCCCGGATATTATGAAGTGATACTGGACGATTATGGCATTAAGGCCCAACTGACAGCAACACAACGGACGGGTATACATAAATATACCTTCCCGAAAGGAAAAGATGGTCATTTGATTTTGGATCTGGTGCATGGTATTTATAATTATGACGGCAAAGTTCTATGGGCCAATTTGAGAGTCGAAAACGATACTCTGTTGACCGGATATCGTATCACCAATGGATGGGCGCGTACGAATTATACCTATTTTGCTATCTCTTTGTCACAGCCGATTAAAGACTACGGATATAAGGATAAGGAAAAAGTATTGTACAATGGCTTTTGGCGTCGTTTTAAGTTGGAAAAGAACTTCCCCGAAATCACAGGTCGAAAAATCGTGGCTTACTTTAACTTCGATACCGCTAACAATTCGGAACTGGTTGTAAAAGTGGCATTGTCGGCAGTCAGTACGGAAGGGGCCATTAAGAATCTGCATGCCGAGGCTTCCGGAAAGAGTTTCGAACAGTTGGCGGAAGCTGCTCGTACAGATTGGAATAGTGAACTGAAGCATTTCGAGATCGAAGGTACGCCCGATCAGAAAGCAATGTTCTATACTTCTCTTTACCACACCATGATTAATCCGTCTGTGTATATGGATGTAGACGGTTCCTATCGTGGGCTGGATCATAACATACACCGGGCGGAAGGATTCACCAACTATACTATATTTTCCCTTTGGGATACCTATCGTGCGGAACATCCTTTCCTGAATCTGGTGAAACCGGGACGCAATGCGGATATGGTGGAATCCATGATTAAACATGAGCAACAAAGCGTGCACGGAATGTTGCCGATATGGAGTCTGATGGGAAATGAAAACTGGTGTATGAGCGGTTATCATGCTGTGTCTGTACTGGCGGATGCAATAACCAAAGGCGTCTTTTCGAATGTGGATGAGGCATTGGCGGCAATGGTCAGTACATCCACCGTTCCGTATTATGAAGGTATAGCTGATTATATGAAGCTGGGATATATTCCGCTTGACAAAAGTGGTACAGCAGCTTCTTCTACTTTGGAGTATGCATACGACGATTGGACTATCTATCAGACAGCTTTGAAGGCAGGTAACAAGGAAATAGCGGAGACTTACCGAAAGCGTGCCCTCAATTATCGTACTATCTATGATACAAGTATTGGTTTTGCACGTCCCCGTTATAGTGACGGTTCTTTCAAGAAAGAGTTTGATGTATTGCAAACCTATGGTGAAGGTTTTATTGAAGGCAATTCATGGAATTTCTCTTTTCATGTGCACACGATGTATTTGGCATGATCGACTTGATGGGAGGAGAAGGGACGTTCGTACAGAAATTGGATGAACTGTTCTCCATGCATCTGCCGGAGAAGTACTATGAGCATAATGAGGATATTACTGAAGAATGTTTGGTCGGCGGATATGTGCATGGTAATGAACCGAGCCACCATGTTCCTTATCTATATGCGTGGACTTCCCAGCCGTGGAAATCACAGTACTGGCTGCGTGAGATTCTGAATAAGATGTATAAGAATGATATTAACGGATTGGGTGGAAATGATGATTGCGGACAGATGTCAGCATGGTACCTTTTCTCCGTGATGGGTTTCTATCCGGTTTGTCCTGGTACAGACCAGTATGTATTGGGAGCGCCCTACCTACCTTATCTGAAGATGACGCTTCCTAATGGAAAGACATTGGAGATCAAAGCGCCGGGTGTCAGCGATAAGAAACGTTACGTGCAGTCGCTGAAATTGAACGGTAAGGTATACGACAAGATGTACATTACACATGAAGACATTTTGAAAGGAGGCGTGCTTGAATTCAAGATGGGTGCGTCACCTAACAAACGCCGCGGATTATCACCGGAGGATAAACCTTATTCATTAACTAACGGAATCAACAAATAATCAATAAAGGAGTATGAAAAAGATACATTTAATCTATGCAGCCTGCCTGCTGGTAGGTATGGGGGCTTGTGCTGCAAGTGTGCAAAAACAGGTGAAGGATAATTCTGATGTATGGAAAGAGTACAATACAGGTGCTGTATTGTTTGAGGATAAAGCACCGGAAACGCTGGGATCGGACATTTACCACCGGATCATTCCCGATGCTGAATCGTATATCAAGGAACAGGCACGTACTGTATTAGCTACTCTTTACAATTCTCCGGAAGATAGTATTCCTGCAGTGCACAAGATACATTATACATTGGAAGATATCAACGGTATTTCTGCGAAAGGTGGTGGTAATGGTGATGTGACGATTTTCTACAGTACACGTCACATTGAAAAATCTTTTGCAGCGAATGATACGGCGAAGTTGTTTTTTGAAACACGCGGGGTGCTCTTGCATGAATTGACGCACGCATATCAGCTGGAGCCGCAGGGAATCGGCTCTTATGGAACCAATCGTGTGTTCTGGGCATTTATTGAAGGCATGGCAGATGCTGTGCGGGTTGCCAATGGAGGATTTGACGGACCGAATGCCCGTCCGAAAGGTGGAAATTATATGGACGGATACCGTACGGCGGGTTATTTCTTCGTGTGGTTACGTGACAACAAAGATCCTGAATTCCTGCGTAAGTTTAACCGGAGTACATTGGAGGTTATCCCTTGGTCGTTTGATGGAGCTATCAAGCATGTTTTAGGAGACGAATATAATATTGATGAACTGTGGCATGAATATCAAGTTGCGGTAGGTGATATACAAGCATAATAATGTAAATATGGTGAGTGTAATGGGTAAAAGAGGATTGTTTTTAGTATGGCTGTGCCTGGTGAATATTTTGCCGGGCATGGCTCAAACCGAGAAACTGATTGATTATGTGAATCCATTTGTGGGAACAGATGGTTATGGTAATGTGTATCCGGGTGCGCAGATTCCTTTCGGGGGAATTCAGATGAGTCCGGACACGGATAGTAAATACTATGATGCGGCTTCCGGTTATAAATATAATCATTCCACTTTGTTGGGGTTCAGTCTGACTCATTTAAGCGGGACTGGTATACCTGATTTGGGAGACTTCTTGTTTATTCCCGGAACAGGAGAGATGAAACTGGATCCGGGGACACGTGAGGAGCCGGAAAAGGGATACCGTTCACGTTATTCTCATGAAAAGGAATGGGCATCACCTAATTATTATGCGGTGGAACTGTCAGATTATGGAGTAAAGGCTGAAATGACGTCAGGGGTACGTAGTGGTATGTTTCGCTTCACCTATCCTCAATCGGATAAAGCTTTTATAATGATTGATATGAACCATACTTTATGGCAATCTTGTGAATGGGCGAATCTGCGCATGGAAAATGATTCTACCATCACCGGATATAAACTGGTAAAAGGCTGGGGACCGGAACGGCATATCTATTTCACGGCTACTTTCTCTAAAAAGTTGACCGGCTTGCGCTTTATGCAGAATAAGAAGCCGGTGATTTACAATACCTCCCGGTTTCGTAGCAGCTATGAAGCTTGGGGAAAGAATCTGATGGCTTGCATCTCTTTTGATACAAAAGCCGGAGAGGAGGTGATTGTAAAAACTGCTATTTCATCGGTCAGCACAAACGGGGCAAAAAACAATATGGCGGAACTTGCCGGACTCGCTTTCGATGATCTGAAAGCTAAAGGAGAAGCACTATGGGAAAAAGAACTTGGAAAATATACCCTTACTGCTGACCGTAAAACGAAAAGAACATTCTATACGTCGGCTTATCATGCGGCTTTGCATCCGTTCATCTTTCAGGATGCAGACGGGCAGTTTCGAGGATTAGATAAAAATATAGAAAAAGCCGAAGGATTTACCAACTATACGGTATTCTCTCTTTGGGATACCTACCGGGCTTTGCATCCCTGGTTCAATCTGGTGCAGCAGGAAGTGAATGCCGATATTGCCAATTCCATGTTGGCTCATTATGATAAAAGTGTGGAGAAAATGCTGCCTGTCTGGTCGTTTTATGGAAATGAGACTTGGTGTATGATTGGTTATCATGCAGTTTCCGTATTGGCTGACATGATTGTGAAGGGAGTAAAAGGGTTCGATTACGAACGTGCGTATGAGGCTATGAAGACCACGGCGATGAATCCGAATTATGACTGTTTGCCGGAATATCGTATGATGGGATATGTGCCTTTCGATAAAGAGGCGGAATCAGTATCTAAAACATTGGAATATGCGTATGATGATTATTGCATGGCACAGGCTGCCAAGGCTTTGGGTAAAGAGGATGATTATCGTTATTTCTTGAATCGTGCACTCTCTTATCAGACTTTGATTGATCCGGAAACGAAGTATATGCGTGGCAAGGACAGTCAGGGAACTGGCGTACACCGTTTACTCCGGTAGCTTATCAGGGCCCGGATCTGTAAATGGATGGGGGGATATTACGGAAGGATTTACTGTACAATATACCTGGTATGTACCACAAGATGTACAAGGATATATGAACGAAGCTGGCGAAGATTGGTTCCGCAACCGGTTGGACGAACTGTTCACGGTAGAGTTGCCGGATGACATTCCGGGAGCACATGATATTCAAGGCCGTATCGGAGCCTATTGGCATGGGAATGAACCTTGCCATCATGTAGCGTATCTTTATAATTACTTGAAAGAACCTTGGAAATGTCAGAAGTGGGTCCGTACGATTGTTGAACGTTTCTATGGCGATACTCCAGATGCATTAAGTGGCAATGACGATTGTGGGCAGATGTCGGCTTGGTATATGTTCAATTGCATTGGCTTTTACCCGGTGGCTCCTTCAAGCAATATGTATAACATCGGTTCTCCTTGCGTTGAGGCAATAACAGTTCGGATGAGTAACGGAAAAGTTATTGAAATGGTAGCAGATAATTGGTCGCCGAAGAATGTGTATGTAAAGGAATTGTATGTGAATGGCAAGAAGCATGACAAATCTTATTTGAAATATGAGGATATACGTGATGGCGTGAAACTACGTTTTGTCATGAGCAGTAAACCGAATTATAAGCGTGCGGTATCGGATGAAGCGGTAGCTCCTTCTTTGTCGTTGCCCGGAAAGACAATGAAATATCAGGTAAATTTAATGAAAACGGGTATATCAAACCAGTGAAAATGACTTTTGAAGGAGTATTACCCAGTCCGTTTGATAGTACGAAGTGATGTTTTTATTACATTTGCCATTGTAAAACGATTATTAATTAAATATCTAAACCATGAGAAGATATTTCCTGTTAGTTGTGTGTTTGTGCTTGGCATCACTACTTCGTGCACAGAATAAGTTAGAGTTAATTTCTCCCAATGGAGAGCTGAAAGTGTCCTTGAATCTCTCGGATAAAATCTATTATAGTATAGATTATAACGGAGATGTATTGTTGAAAGACAATACCCTTCAGTTGACATTGAGGAATCAGGTGTTGGGAGAAAATCCCAAACTGCGCCGTCAGAAACGTACGAGTGTCGACGAGCAATTAACTCCTATTGTTCCTTTGAAATATGCGAAAGTCAATAATCGTTATAATCAATTGCTACTGACCTTTAAAGATTATTCAGTAGAATTCCGTGCTTTTGACGATGGAGTTGCTTACCGGTTTATTACCTCACAAAAAGGTGATGTTGAAGTAATGAACGAAGAGTTTGCTATCAACTTCCCGTCGGATTATCTTCTTCACTTGCAACAACCGGGAGGCTTCCATACAGCTTATGAGGAACCTTACACACATGTTCAAAGTAATGCGTGGAAGCCTGAAGAACGGATAGCTGTTTTGCCGGTATTGATTGACACACAAAAAGACTATAAAATATTAATCAGCGAGTCGGATCTGGCTGATTATCCATGTATGTTTCTCAAAGGAACGGGTACGAACGGAGCAATCTCTGTTTTTCCTAAAGCTCCGCTTGCGTTTGCCGAAAACAGTGATCGTAGCGTGAAGATTACTCAAGAAGCTGATTACATTGCTAAAACAAAAGGTACGAGAAATTATCCTTGGCGTTACTTTGTGATAAGTAAAAATGACAAGCAGTTGATTGAGAATACAATGACTTATAAACTGGCTGAAAAGAATCAACTTCAGGATATTTCATGGATTAAGCCGGGACAGGTGAGCTGGGAATGGTGGAATGACGCTTCTCCTTACGGACCGGATGTGAATTTTGTTTCCGGTTATAACTTGGATACTTATAAGTATTACATTGATTTTGCTTCTAAATTTGGTATTCCATATATCATTATGGATGAAGGCTGGGCTAAAAGTACACGTGATCCTTATACGCCTAATCCCAAAGTAGACTTGCACGAGTTGATTCGTTATGGCAAAGAAAAAAATGTAGGGATTGTGCTTTGGTTGACATGGTTGACGGTAGAAAACAATTTTGATCTCTTCAAGACTTTCAATGAATGGGGAGTAAAAGGACTTAAGATTGATTTCATGGACAGAAGCGATCAGTGGATGGTCAACTTTTACGAACGGGTAGCCCGAGAAGCAGCCAAACATCATTTGTTTGTCGATTTTCATGGCTCTTTCAAACCTGCCGGACTGGAATATAAATATCCGAATGTATTGTCTTACGAAGGAGTGCGTGGAATGGAACAAATGGGCGGTTGTTATCCGGATAATAGTCTGTATTTACCATTTATGCGTAATGCTGTCGGTCCGATGGATTATACTCCCGGAGCGATGATTAGTATGCAGCCTAATGTGTATCGCTCGGAACGTCCCAATGCTGCAAGTATCGGAACACGCGCTTATCAGTTGGCACTCTTTGTGGTTTTTGAAAGTGGTCTGCAGATGTTGGCGGATAATCCTACTCTTTATTATCGTAATGAAGATTGTACCCGTTTCATTACACAAGTTCCCGTAACGTGGGACGAGACTGTGGCACTGGAAGCTAAAGCGGGTGAATATGTCATTGTAGCAAAACGGAAAGGCGATAAGTGGTTTATAGGAGGAATGACTAACAATGGTAAAAAGGAACGTGAGTTTACCATAAAGTTAGATTTCTTGAATAAAGATCGCTCTTATCAAATGACATCTTTTGAGGATGGTATCAACGCAGGACGTCAGGCGATGGATTATCGTTGCAAGTCATCCCAGGTGAAAGCCGGGGAGCAGCTAACTATAAAGATGGTTAGAAATGGCGGCTTTGCAGCTGTCATTGAATGATGGCACATATTCTAACTTTCCATACGTAAAAATGGAAATCCTCTTTCAATCTATCACCATCCTTCTGAAACGCATTGTTCATCGAGCTTTCAGGGTGGTGATAGATTGTTCTCCACCTATCACCTAATCATTCATCTATCACCGTTTGAAATGAACATGCCTGCATATAAATATAAGCTTGTATGTAAATAGAAGTTTCAACAGGGGATACCTTTGGTTTCAAGGCGGGAAACTTTAGTTTCCATTAGGGGAAACTGCAGTTTCAGAGGCTTGAAACTAAAGTTTCCTCGGTGAGAAACAAAGTGTTTTACTACATGAAACTGTTTGTTTCAAGCGTTGAAACCAATCGTTTCACGGCACGAAACACTTTGTTTTGCTATTTGTTCTAAGAAGGCAATGTCTCGGAATCAACGTTTTCTCTTAGAGAACCACTCTTTAAACTCTGCTACTCGGGCTTTGCTGACAAGTATTTTTTCTTTGATTCCTGAATAATACAAGTTGATGGACAGGCGGCTGTTGAACCATAAGTCAATATCTTTAATAGCTTCTCGCGAAATAAGATATTGGCGGTTAGCCCGAAAGAAAAGAGAAGGATTGAGACACTCCGTAAGTTCATCTAATGTTTGAGAAAAACAGTATTCGGTTTCATCGGTTAAGACTACCTTGACCTGACAGTCCTTAATATAAAACAATTGTATCATATCTACAGAGACAGGCAATAGTTTGTCTCCTTTGGTAGGAATAAGGAAATGACTTTTATAGTTTTCCTGCTTTTGGAGTGAATGTATCAGTTTCAGTAGCTCATTCTCCTGTTGTGGAAAGGGGAACTGGTGTTTGTCAGCAGCATCTTGTAAACCTTGGAGCTTATCGAAAGCGTGTTCTATGTCTTCCTTACCGATGGGTTTTAATAAGTAGTCGATGCTGTTTACTTTAAATGCACGTAACGCATATTCATCATAGGCAGTTGTAAAGATAATCGGACAAGTAATATTGATATGATTGAATATCTCGAAGGCGGAACCATCTGCCAGGTGAATATCCATGAATACCAGTTCCGGCATCGGATGAGAACTGAACCATTCGATAGTGGAACTGATACTATCCAGTATGGTCACGATTTCTCCATTCGGTTTTATTTCATTAAGCAGTGAAGTCAGGTTTCGTACTGCTGCTTTTTCGTCTTCTATAATGACAATCTTCATGGTGATTATTGTTCTAGTTGTGATTTTTCAATCAAAGGAATACAAACTGTAAACTCTCTGTCCTCCGTTATTTGTATATCCCGTTTAAACAAGAGCCTGTATCGCTTGGCAAGGTTGGCAAGTCCGATACCGGTTCCGGAAGTTGCAGTCCATTTGGGCTGAATGTCGTTGCTGATAGACAAATTGCCGTTATCGTCCGTCGTGATATGAATGGTCAACGGCTTCCGGTCGCTGATTTCGTTGTGCTTTACTGCATTCTCAATCAACACTTGCACCGCCATTGGAGGGAGGAGATATTCTTCGTATGCATTGCTTATCTGTATGTCGAATTGTAGATTGTTCTCAAAACGCATCTTTAATAGAAAAATATAAGCGGAAACAAATTCTATTTCTTCCCGGAGACTGACACATTGTGACTCATTACTTTGCAAAGTATACCTTAGTACCCGGGAGAGTTCCTGAATGTAATCCTGCGCTTTATCCTGATTTTCGCGTACCAGCGAACGCAGGGTATTCAGCGAGTTGAACAGCATGTGTGGGTTCAGCTGATTCTTCAGTACTTCATACTGATTGCGGAGATTCTCTGCCTGAAGCTGTTCGTTTTCAATAAGTACCAGTTGCTGCTTGAATATAAGATGAATGATGCAGCAACTACTGGTGACGAGACATGCCACAATGAAATCCCGCAATGGATGCAAATAATGATGTACCATGGCATCGATGGCCGGAATATCAAACGTTCTGTGAAGGAAAACAAAAAACTGTCCTGACAAGTTACTCAATATCCATGTCACGATAAAGGAAAGCAAAATCTTTGTCCCTGTAATTTTAATGGAAGCCTGATTGAAATGAAACAAACGGGTATTGATGGCAAAAAGTAACAATAGCGACAGAAAGGTAAACAGTATTTCGTTTGCCACATCTATAAACTTCATCCCCGGGAATAAGGAATGACTTTCGAAACGGTCGAAAAGAGATACTGATTCAGGAAAATGAATCAGTACAGCAACCGCTAAGGAGATGATGACTGTGGAAAGTATATATTTATCTTTTTTTATTGCTTTGGCTATCATACAACAAAGATAGTGGTAAATTATGAGTTACCGGTTATAAAATGTCAATGCTGTTGTCACAGTTGGTCAATTATTGTTTCTGAATGTGTGCCGTGACATACATACCAGGGCGGAATTGTACATTTTCCTCCTTGATGGAAGCATACACTTCGAGCGAACGATTGGTTTCGTCTACTTTTTGTCCGATGGAAATCACGATACCGTGAAAGGTTTGTGTCCCCATTCCGTTTACCCGAAACTGTACCGGGCTGCCGACTTGTATGTCTGCAAGATCTTTCTCGTAAGTAGTCAGGCAAAGCATCGGGCTGCTTTTATCGATAAGTTCGCAAAGTGCTTCTCCCGGATTGATATATTTGCCGATATTCATCGCTACATTAGCGGCATAACCACTAATGGGGGCTTTGACTTCCAGTAGCGGTTGTATTCCGTTCTTAAGTAATGCCTCCGTTTGAACGCCTAAAAGAGAAAGTTGTGCAGCAGCGGCGTCCTGGCGACTCTTCATGGAGAGAAAGTCCGCTTTACTTTGCTGGAATTTCTTTTGAGAAGCTGCTTGTTCGGCAGACAGATTTTTTTGCCGTTCGTATTCAGCTAAGAGATATTCGGTCTGTGCGTGACTGTCCAGATAAGTTTGTTGCAGGGTGATGAACTCCGGATTCTCTAACGTGGCGATTACACTGTTTGCAGTCACCCATTGCCCTGGAAGCAGAGAAGCTTTTTTTACAATGCCTCCCATGGTTAAAGCAATGGTTGCCTGACGTTGAGGAGGAAGAACGATTCGTCCGTTGAACGAAACCTGATTAGGCTTTGAGGTAGCTGAAGTGATGGCATCCACTTCGGGTTGTGCGATGGTATCTGCTATCGTTTCGGCAACGGGAATTGCGGCGGATTCGTTATTTGTAGTTTGCTGGTTTCCTTTGCAAGCCGTTAGAACTAGTAAAAGGATGGGATAAACTATTTTTTTCATATCTTATGTTTTATAATAATTATTCAGGGTGATGTATCTCATTCAATGTCTCGATTTTCCACCTACTTGAAAAGTTCATATTCCAGTGCAGCAATATTGTATTGGTAGACTGTTTCAATATAGCCTCTGCGTATCTCTCTGGCGGTGGTAATCGACTGTATATATTCGGCAATGCCTGTTTCGCTCTGCTGCAATTGCAGGTTGGCTGCCTTTGTCAGTTCATCCGCTTCTTTCAAGGCAGAAGAGGTATAATATCGTAAACTCTCATTATATCTGCGAAGGGATGCTTCCAGTTCGAGTGTCTTATTTCTTAACTCCCGGATGTTGGCATCTGCCTGTATTTGCGCTGAAGTAGCAGTTAGCCGTGCCTGCTTCACTTTGCTCTTTTGTGGTAGGAAGTAGATGGGGAAAGAAACCCCGATCATCCAGGCATTCAGATTTTTAAGTGGGAGAATGTCCTGACGTGTATACCCCACACTGATTTCAGGAAAGAAATGGCTCTGCTCTACACGGAGCATTGCTTTCGCTTCATCTGCCTGGCTTTGAAAGTAGGCAGTATGTGCTCCCGACAGGTTTCCATCCGAAATGCCGGTATAGAATAAGGATAAAGTGGAATCCACCGGAACAATGGGATCGTTGGAGTAGCAACTCCATTGGAAACGTGCCAATGCCATTTTCTCTTCTTCTTTTGCTTGGAACCAGCGGTTATGCAGATCGGCAGCTATGGTGGTCATCATATTTTTCTCTAGCAAGGTGATCTCTCCTTGTTGGTATCGTAATTCTCCGATGCGCTGCAGTTCTTCTGCCATTTTATCCTGATCCCGATACATTGAACAGAGATTAGTGGCATATTGGTAGTAGACCCACGCCCTTTTCACTTCTGCTGTGATTTCTTTCTCTACCATCTGCCGATAATAGGTGTTCGTTTTTACCTGACGGTTGACTAACGCATTCTTGTAGAATGGCGTTAGAAGGGAGCCCAGACTTTGCTCGAAAGCCAGTTCCTTGTCTTTTTTGTTTTCTCCGTTAAGTTGACCCCAGGAATAGCTGAACGAGGTAGGCGTTGCTTCTATCACTTCTCCGCGAGTGGCTTTGGCTTGTTGAATAGCATTATTGGCTATTTTCAGGCGAGGATGATTTTGTTTGGCTATTTCTATCGCCTGTTCGAGACTGACTGTTTGTGTCTGTTGAGCGGAAACGAACGCGGGAAGAAACAAGAACAGGAGACACAATCCCCCGAAAGGCCAGCGCAGTTTGATTCCCGGACGTCTCCAGGTAGCAAATGAATTTACAATTTTGTAAAACACCGGAATGATGAGTAAAGTCAGTACGGTAGAAATAATCAAGCCACCGATGACCACCGTTGCCAACGGACGTTGTACTTCTGCGCCGGCTGAAGTGGCTATTGCCATCGGGACGAATCCCAGAGATGCAACCAGTCCTGTCAGGAATACAGGACGGAGCAAGTGTGGAGTCCCTCTTTTGATAATCTGGTTTGTAGTCATGGAATAGGTATTTTGTTTACGAAGTTCGTTGAAGTGATTTACCATCAGGATACCATTCAATACTGCTACCCCGAACAAAGCAATGAATCCTACTCCGGCCGATATGCTAAACGGGAGCCCGCGTAGCCAAAGTGCGGCGATACCACCGATGAGCGATAGGGGGACGGTTGAGAATACCATCAGGGTATAGGTGATGTTCTTGAATGCGAAGAACAGAATCAACAGAATAAGCATTAATGCCACTGGGATGACCACCAGTAAGGTATTGATGGCATTTTGCAAGTTTTCGAACTGGCCGCCGTATTCGAAGTAATATCCCGGCTTCAGTTTGATGTTCTTGTTCAATGTCTCTTGAATATTGGCGACAACTTGCTGGATGTCTGCGTCACGCACATTGACACCGATGACGATGCGCCGTTTGGTTGCATCCCGGTTGATTTGCAGTGGCCCACTGACAAGGTCGATGCTTGCTACCTCTCCAACAGGGATTTGAATTCCTTCCGAAGTGCGTACAAACAACTTATCAAGATTCAAGTCGGCCACTTTCTCCTGGTCAAGCCGGACCACGAGATCGAATCTCCGTTCGTTTTCAAAGATTACACCTGTTGACTCTCCGGCATAGGCAGTTCGGATAATGGTGTTAAGCTCTTGTATGTTGATGCCGTAACGGGCTATTTTGCCACGGTTGTATTTCACTACCAATTGAGGTAATCCCATCGTCTGCTCAACGATGACATCTGCTGCTCCCGGCACTTTTTCTACAAAAGTAGCTGCTTCTTTGGCTCTTTCATATAATTCGTGCGTGTCTTCTCCATATAATTTGATGGCAATATCTGCTTTCGCTCCCGTCATCAGCTCGTTGAAGCGAAGCTGTATCGGTTGCGAGAAGTTGAATTCGGCACGTTCGGAGAGCGGAGCAAGTGCGTCTTTCATTTTATCCACCATTTCTGCACGGCTTCCGGCACTTGTCCATTCTTTGAATGGTTTCATGATAATCATCACATCGGCATCTTCCACCGCCATCGGGTCAGTGGGAACTTCCGCCGTTCCTATTTTGGCTACAACATGTTTGATTTCAGGGAATTTATCCATTAATGCTTTCTCTGCCAAGCGGGATACTTCGATACTTTCGGTCAGCGAACTTCCTGCGGGTAGTGTCATTTGCATGGCAAAATCTCCTTCGTCCAAAGTAGGAATGAATTCTGCTCCCAGGCGGGTAAAAAGAAAAAGTGAACCGATCAGCGCAGAGAAGCTACGATGACGGTACGCCATTTGTAACGAAGACAGGCGCGCAGGGTGTGCTGGTAGGTCTTGTTCAGTTTCTCGAAGAAGCGGTCGGCAAGGGTGGGTTTCACAACAATGGTATGCTTCAGAAAGAGGGAGGCCATCATAGGAACATAAGTCAGTGAGAGTATTAAGGCTCCGATAATGCAGAACACAAGTGTTTTGGCCATGGGGGTGAAGTATTTCCCTTCAATCCCGTTCAATGTAAGGATGGGGAAGAAGACGATAAGGATAATTAACACTGCAAAGGTGGCGGAACGTGCAACGCCGGAAGCTCCTTTTTCCACTTCTTTGTCCATCTCTTTGCGGGTCAGTGTGCGGCCTCGGAATTGTTTTCCGTAAATGTGGGCGAGGATACCTTCCAAGATAACGATAGAGCCATCTACTACAATACCAAAGTCAATGGCACCGAGACTCATTAGATTGGCGGTGACATTGAATACACGCATCATGATAAAAGCGAAGAGCATTGCCAGCGGGATGACGGATGCGACAATCAGTCCGGCACGGAGGTTGCCGAGGAAGAGGATGAGTACAAGGAAGACGATAACCGCTCCTTCAATCAGGTTGTTGACAACCGTAGAGATGTTTCGGTTTACCAGTTCCGAACGGTTCAAGTAAGGTTCTATACTGACTCCTTCGGGTAATAGCTGCTGTATTTTTTCTACCCGTTTTTCGAGTTCTTGAGTCACTACATTTGCGTTGGCACCTTTCAGCATCATGCAATTCCGCCGACACACTCGCCCTCACCATCCTTTGTCATGGCACCGAAACGCTTTGGAGAACCGAAGCGGACAACTCCTACATCACTGATATGTACCGGAATCCCATTTCGGTTGGTCACTACAATCTGTTCAATATCCTTGATGCGGGTAATCATACCTTCCGACCGGATATAGTAGGCATTCTTTATCTTCTCAATGTAGCTTCCGCCGGTATTTTGGTTGTTGCTGCTAAGTGCTTCGAACACCTCGCCGATAGTGATATTCAAAGAGAACAGGGCGTCCGGATCAACGGCTACTTCATATTGTTTCAGGTAACCGCCGAAACTATTGATTTCTACTATACCGGGTATACCGGACAACTGACGTTTCACCATCCAATCTTGAATGGTGCGGAGTTCCATTGCGTCATATTTCTTCTCATATCCGGGAGCTACCTTCAATATATACTGGTAAATCTCTCCCAGACCGGTGGTGATGGGCATCATCTCCGGTGTTCCGAGTTCGGAGGGAATCTCGCTTGTTACGCTTTGTATTTGTTCATTTATCAACTGCCGTGCATCGAGTGTGGGGACACTTTCTTTAAAAACGACCGTTACGACCGATAGCCCGAAGCGGCTGACAGAACGGATATCTTCGACATTCATAATATTGCTCATCGCTATTTCGATAGGCATAGTGATGAGTTGTTCCACCTCTTGTGGCGCGAGTGTAGGGGATACGGTCACTATTTGTACCTGATTATTGGTAATGTCGGGCACGGCATCAATAGGTAGTGTCAGCATCGCATAGATACCTCCGATAAACAGGAAGAGAGTAGTGAGTCCTACAAATAGTTTCTTCTTGATTGAAAAACGTACAATAGCTGTAAACATGACTTTCGTTGTATTATTATTTCACAGTACAAAATTACTGCCTATCTTCATCCGTTATCACTAAGAATAAATGAAGCGGAAAGATTGTGGGGTGAAGTGACGGATTGGGGAATTGAAAGATGTAAAATCATTGTTCTTGTTTCACTGCTGAACAAACATTTCTTTCAGTTTACTCGTTTAATATAAAAACAAACTAAATGTATATTCAACATGAAAACATTCGTCTTGATGATGGTAAGCCTGTTGTTTGCAATTTCTTCGGAAGCGCAAAACAAGTCTTTTTATGATTTTACAGTGAAAACTATTGATGGTAAGGACTTTCCTCTTTCTTCACTGAAAGGTAAGAAAGTGCTGGTAGTCAACGTGGCATCTAAGTGTGGGCTGACGCCCCAGTATGCTCAACTGGAGAAACTATATGAGAAATATAAAGAAAAAGACTTTGTTATTATCGGTTTTCCGGCGAATAACTTTATGGGACAAGAGCCGGGTAGTAATGAGGAAATAGCTAAGTTCTGTTCTTTGAACTATGATGTTACTTTTCCGATGATGGCTAAGATTTCCGTTAAAGGAAAAGATATGGCTCCTCTTTACCAATGGTTGACGGAGAAAAAACAGAATGGAAAAGAAAGTGCACCGGTTCAGTGGAACTTTCAGAAGTTTATGATTGATGAGAACGGACATTGGGCGGGAGTTGTGTCTCCGAAAGAAAGTCCGTTCTCTGAAAAGATTATTACTTGGATAGAGAAGGAATAAGAGATACTTTTTTCAGCTCTTCTTCGAAGTTGGGAGTGAAGATTCCTTTACCCAGATTTTCTTTTATTTCTTCTATCTTCCAAAATCGTCCACCGTCCAGTTCGTCGCTGGGATGGATTTCTTCCTCATAAACGGTTTTGTGGACAAAAACAAGCTCTTTTTCACGGCTGGATTCAAAAACATAACTGGTGAGAAGCTCGGGAGTGAAGTCTGTGATGCCTAATTCTTCACGGACTTCTCTCTTTAGGGCGATTTCTACGCTTTCGCCCAAATCAATATGTCCGCCCACAGCCGTATCCCATTTCCCCGGTTGAATGTCTTTCCATTCGGGGCGTTTCTGTAAGTAGATGTCTCCTTGGGCATTGAATACGTGAAGGTGAACCACCGGATGAAGCAGTTTGCTACCGCTGTGACATTCTCCGCGAGTGGCGGCTCCGGTGATATTTCCCTGTTCGTCTACGATAGGGAACATTTCCTGGTTATTATCGCTTGGCATAGTGTCTTTTATATTGCGTAAAATCTTTCGGAGAGGAGGATTTCTTATGGTATTAATAAAGAAGAATCTCCATAACTTAGGAATCGGAAATCATGCGCCAGTGCATAATCATAAATTGTGTGCCAATTCCCTTTTACAAAAGCTGAAACCAAAAGCAGCAAGGTACTTTGCGGCTGATGGAAATTAGTAACCATCGCTTTTACTATTTTATAATTGTATCCCGGTGCTATGATAATCTGTGTACTGGTGTGAAGGGTTTCCAAACCATTCCTGTCGAGATATCCTAATATCTTTTGCAACGCAACAACGGGAGGAATCTGGTCGTACTTTTCATAAGGCTGCCATTGTTTGACACGTAGTTCTTCTTCCGTAGCATACGGATTTTCAGCCAATGTAACTCCAATGTGATACAGGCTTTCCAGAGTCCGTACAGAAGTAGTTCCTACTGCAATAGCACAACCGTCATGGTCAATCAGTTTTTTGATGGTACTCCGATTGACCGATATATATTCCGTGTGCATCTCGTGACCTTCGATTTCTTCACTTTTTACAGGTTTGAATGTGCCTGCTCCTACGTGTAGAGTTAATTCTTCAAGATCGATGCCTTTCTCTTGAAGTGCATCCAATACTCGTGGAGTGAAATGTAATCCCGCCGTAGGCGCAGCTACCGAACCTTTAATCTTAGAATAAACAGTCTGATAAGTTTCCTTGTCACTTTCTTCCGTATCCCGGTTCAAGTAAGGAGGAATAGGAAGCTCTCCGAATACTTCAAGGATATCGGCAAACGTCACTTCTGGATTATCCCATGCAAAATCTACCCAATGGCTGGTTCCTTTACATTCTCCTCGGGTAGCGGTCAAGGTAATAGGGAATCCTTTGACGGTCATTTCGCGTTTCAACTGTCCGTCTTTCCATTTCTTCAGATTGCCGATCATGCAAAGCCAGGCGGCATGTGCTGTCTGTTGGAAATTCAAGACATAATCGTTTGGCTGGATCGGTTCAAGACAAAACACTTCGATCAGTGCTCCCGTCTCTTTTCGAAAATGGAGGCGCGCCTGAATGACTTTTGTATTATTGAATATCATCAGACTGCCTTGCAGCAGATATTCCGGCAAAGAAGTGAAAACATCTTCACTGATTTCTCCACGACGGTATATTAAGAGTTTGGACTGGTCGCGGGTAGGCAACGGGAATTTAGCAATACGTTCATCCGGAAGAGGATAACTGTATTCACTGATATGGATATGTCTAGGATCTTCTTTCATTGTTTTCTAAAATAAAAAGAGGTTAGAACCCATTCGGTTTCTAACCTCTTTAACCAGTCGGGGTGACTGGATTCGAACCAGCGACCACACGCCCCCCAGACGCGTACTCTAACCGGGCTGAGCTACACCCCGAATTGCGGATGCAAAAGTACAGATTAATTTTTAATTAGCAAATAATCCGTTGATTTTTCTAGTATGAATTGTGCCGATTTATAGCTATTATTCTGATTATTAGTCTTTCTTGTGGTCATGCAAATCTTTATCTCAATGAGTTAGTAGTTCTTTTGATTGCCTCTTATGTGATATAAAAGTACATTTCTTTAATTTTGCTTGAATTAGAAAACAATCTACTTATTTTTCATTTGAAAGCATTAATCCTTTTCTTGTCCTAAAAACACTATAAAAACCAGGTCAGTCTATAATAAAACGAAATAGGAAAATGATAAATGAACTAACAATCAGAGAGTTTGTTTATAAATTAATGTAAATAAAAGGTGTTTGACTTCCTTAGTATGATACTATATTTCCATTTTTGGTGCGTGGTAAATTAGGAAGTTATACATTTGTAAAAAGACTTAGTTTAGAAAGGTGTTAAATGTTAGACATTAAAAATAGAGAGACATTAGAGATATACGTCCTGGGTGACGATTTTAAATTTTATCAAAATCTGAAGTATCTTCCTTTGACTTCTTATCCTTCTAATAATCAATCAGCTTTGATTATATATTGTTTAGGTGGAAAGGCCAAAATTACAGTGCATGAAGATGTACATTGGATACAACCGGAGGAATTGATTATATTATTACCCGGACAATTTGTCTCATTTAGTGAGCCAAGTGAAGATTTCTCGACCGTTACGATGGTTATATCTACTTCACTGTTTAGTGATGCGTTAAGTGGTGTGCCCAGATTTTCTCCGCATTTCTTTTTCTATATGCGGACTCATTACTGGTATCCGCAGACGGAACGCGATATTCCCCGGATGTATAATTATCTGGGTATGATAAAAGATAAAGTTACCTCTCAAGATATATATAGGCGTGAGCTGATTATTCATTTGTTGAGGTATCTGTATCTGGAACTGTTCAATGCTTATCAAAAGGAATCGACCTTGATGACTGCCCGCAGGGATACCCGTAAAGAAGAGTTGGCTAATAAATTCTTTGGGCTTATCATGAAGCATTTTAAGGAGAATAAGGATGTGGCTTTTTATGCGGATAAACTGTGTATTACTTCCAAATACCTGACTATGGTAATTAAGGAGACAAGCGGGAAGTCTGCTAAAGACTGGATTGTTGAATACATCATATTAGAAATCAAGGCTTTGTTGAAAAACACAAGCCTGAACATTCAGGAAATAGCGATTAAAACGAACTTTGCGAATCAATCGTCGCTTGGACGTTTTTTTAGAAAGCATACAGGAATGTCGCTTTCACAATATCGAATGAGTAACTTAGAACAATAGTGCGGACAATTGCCTCACAATAGGCAATAATATCTATAGGGATTGGGAAGAGAAAGGGAATGAAGTCTATTTCATTCCCTTTTACTATGTGGTATATCTGATGTAGGATGGATTAAATTCCCATACATTCGCGATAGAAGTCGAGCATTTCGAAGATAGTGTCCTTATCGGCAGTCTGATTGATGCAAATGTCTCCAATATCTTTTAGTAAGGTGAAATTGATAGTACCTGAAGTATTCTTTTTATCATGCGTCATAAATGCATACAGTTGGTCATATTTCTTGCAGTCGAAAGTAAATACACCATAATTATCCTTGATAAACTGGATCGTTTGCCGCATTTTCTCTTTCGGGAAACCTACTTTGAGATGAGAAAGATACAGTTCGCACACAATTCCCCAAGCTACTGCATATCCATGTAATACAGGACGGTTTTCTGCCAGTGCCATACTTTCGAACGCATGTCCTACGGTGTGTCCCAGATTTAATGCTTTGCGGATTCCATGTTCGAAGGGATCCTGTTCTACAATATCTTCTTTCACTTGTACCGATTGACCTACCAATTGTTTGAGAGCTGCATAATCAATACTAGAGGAATCGAAATTGAGCAATTCTGCCCAATGTGCCGTATTGCTAATCAAACCGTGCTTCAACATTTCAGCATATCCGGAGAAGAAATTGTGTGTGTCCAATGTGCGTAGGAATTCAGTTTCAATCAATACACTGTTTGCCGGAGCGAAAGCACCGATTTCATTTTTCAGTCCGTTGAAGTTGATTCCTGTTTTACCCCCCACTGATGCGTCCACCATAGCGAGCAGAGTGGTTGGTATATTGATATAGGAAATGCCCCGTTTGAATGTAGCTGCGGCAAAACCTCCGAGATCTGTCACCATCCCTCCTCCAAGATTGATAAGTAAAGAGTGGCGGGTAGCCCCTTGAGTACTTAATGCCATCCAGACGGAAGCGAGTGTTTCCAGAGTTTTATGCACATCTTCTGCTCCGATACAGATTTCTACAGCATCTTTTAACAGATCCGATTCCTTTAGAGAAGGGAGACAAAGACGCTGGGTATGCTCGTCTGTGAGGACGAATAATTTGTCATGCGGACATAGCTCAATGGCACGACCGAGGCTCGTTTCCAGCTTTCGCAGAGAATAACTTCTTGTTTACTCATGATTCTTTTGCTTTTTTACTCTGCAAATGTATATAAAATATCTTTTTTTACTTACTTTTGTCTCATTAAAACGTTTAATCATGAAAGCATTATTACCTGTATATTGTCGTCCTTTAGGATATGTTGTCTTGTTGGTAGCTCTGTTCATCCCTTTTATTTTGGTGATGCAGGGAGTAGTAACTGATACTAACTTGCTGTTTTATAAAGAATGTACAAAGTTGTTGATGATGGCAGGATGCTTGTTAATAATCTTTGCATTGAGTAAGAATGAAAGCCGTGAAACGGAGCAAATCCGGAATTCGGCTGTTCGTAATGCTATCTTTTTGACATTCTTGTTCGTCTTTGGTGGTATGTTGTGGCGTGTTATGCAAGGAGATGTGATAAACGTCGATACTTCCTCTTTCCTTACTTTTCTGGTTTTTAATGTGCTTTGTCTGGAGTTTGGTCTGAAAAAAGCGCTTGTTGATCGATTCTTTAAAAGATAATTTTCTTTTCAATTAAACCTTTTACGATTCGATTTGTCAAAAAGACATTGTTATTGCTACTAATATAATCGTAAATAAGGTAAATGAAAAGATTTTCAGCAGGGTTGGTGCTGATGTTGCTATGCACCTTCTCAATTTTTGCACAGAATAAGGTTATTACCGTTTCGGGACGTGTGGTGGAATCCGATACTAAAGAGCCCGCAGCGCAGGCTACAGTTCAATTGCTATCATTACCTGATAGTGCTTATGCCGCCGGTATAGCCAGTAGTAACCAAGGATGGTTTACTCTCCCCAAAGTAAAAGCCGGAAAATATGTGTTGAAAGTTTCCTATATTGGATTCCGAACCAAGCTCGTACCGGTACAATTATCTGCTAACGCCACTGATAAAAAATTGGGAACCATTACATTGGACCCTGATGCTGTCATGCTGAAGGAAGCGGTGATTACTGCCGAAGCTCCGCAGGTGGTCGTGAAAGAAGATACGCTGGAATATAACTCAACAGCTTACCGTACTCCCGAAGGGGCGATGCTCGAAGAGTTGGTGAAGAAACTTCCGGGAGCAGAAATAGACGATGACGGTAACGTCAAAATCAATGGTAAAGAAGTAAAGAAGATTATGGTGGATGGTAAAGAGTTCTTTGGCGGTGATGTGAAAACCGGATTGAAGAACTTACCGGTCAACATGATCGACAAACTGAAAACATACGATAAAAAATCGGACTTGGCACGTGTTACCGGAATAGATGACGGAGAAGAAGAAACTGTTCTTGACCTGAAAGTGAAGAAAGGTATGAATCAAGGTTGGTTTGGTAATGCAAGTGTTGCCGGTGGTACAGAAGATCGTTACGGAAGCAACTTGATGTTGAATCGTTTTGTCGATAATAGCCAATTCTCTTTAATCGGTTCTGCTAATAATGTGAACGATCAGGGATTCTCCGGTGGAGGTGGCGGACCTCGTTTCCGGAACAGCAATGGTTTGACTGCTACCAAGATGTTAGGGGCTAACTTTGCTACCCAGACTGAAAAATTGGAACTGGGAGGTAGTGCCCGTTATAATTTCAGTGATCGGGATGCAACATCTACAAACTACTCGGAACGTTTCCTGCAAAATGGAAATTCTTATTCAAATTCGAACAGTAAAGGCCGCAATAAGAATACGAACTTTAATGCAGACTTTCGGTTGGAGTGGAAACCGGACACATTGACAAATATCATTTTCCGTCCGAACGTTTCTTATGGAAAGTCTAATAGTTATTCTATTTCCGAATCGGGTACTTTTAATGGAGATCCATTTAATTTGGTGTCTAATCCTAATGAGTTTTTGAATAAGATTTTCTGGGGAAGTACGGATGATCCTTTAGAAGCTATTCGTGTCAACGCCAGTAATAGTGAATCAAAATCTGAAGGGCAGAATCTCTCTGCAAATGCTTCTTTGCAAGTGAATCGTAGATTGAATAATCAGGGACGAAACATCACTTTCCGTGGTACATTTAGTTATGGAGATAATGACAGCGAACAGTTTAGTGAATCATTGACGCGTTATTTTGATGATAATGCAAAAAAAGAAGATGATGAGCGTAAACAATATACTACTTCTCCAACCAAGAATTATGATTATACTGCCGAACTGACTTATAGCGAACCGATTGCGAGAGCTACCTTCTTACAGTTCCGCTATAAATTTCAATATAAATATAGTGAAAGTGACAGAAGTACATACAGCTTGATTCCTGATGCCGATAAAGGACAGGATTGGTTTTGGAATTTTGGTGATGGCCTGCCTGTAGGATATGAAGAGAATAAAGATAGAGATTTGAGTAAGTATGCTCAATATAAATATTATAACCATGATATTAATGCAGGACTAAATATTATCCGCGAGAAATATAGATTGAACTTTGGAGTATCTTTGCAACCGCAGAACACCAGATTGGATTATAAGAAGGCCGAAGTAGATACTGTGGTAAAAAGAAATGTGTTCAATTTTGCTCCTAACGTTGATTTTCGTTACAGATTTTCTAAAGTCAGCCAGTTGCGCTTTACCTATCGGGACGTGCAAGCCAGCCGAGTATGGAAAATTTGCTTGATGTAACTGATGACTCTAATCCGTTGAATATCCGTAAGGGTAATCCGGGATTGAAACCTTCTTTCTCTCATTCTATGCGTTTGTTTTATAATACTTATAATGCAGATAAACAGCGTGGCATGATGGCTCATGCAAACTTGAATATGACTCAAAATAGCATTACTAATGCCACTACTTATAATCAGAGTACTGGTGGAGTGACTGTTAAACCGGAGAATATCAACGGAAACTGGAATGCGATGGGAATGTTTGGATTCAATACAGCATTGAGAGACAAGCGGTTTACCATAAATTCTTTTTCCCGTGCTAATTATACCAATGCGGTTTCTTATCTTTTTAATGACGATACTAAAATAAATGACAAGAACACTAGTACGACACTGACTTTCGGAGAGAATTTGAATGGAACTTTCCGTAACGACTGGTTTGAATTTACCTTGAATGGTTCAATCAACTATAACTTTGAGCGAAATCAACTGCGTCCGGAAAACAATCAAGAACCCTATACATTTGGTTATGGTGCAAGTACTAATATCTCTTTACCTTGGAGTATGACGTTGTCTACCAATATCACTAATAACGCTCGTCGTGGTTATCGTGATGCCAGTATGAATAAGAATGAACTTATTTGGAATGCACAGATTGCCCAAAACTTCCTGAAAGGCAATGCCGCAACCATCAGTTTTGAAGTATATGATATTCTGCGGCAGCAATCTAATATCAGCCGTTCGTTAACAGCCGATATGCGTTCTGTTTCTGAATATAACGGAATTAATAGCTACTGCATGCTTCGTTTCTCTTATCGTCTGAATGTTTTTGGAAATAAAGAAGCTCGCGGCAATATGCGTCATGGCGGTTTTGATGGTGGTGGACCTCGTGGCCCGCGTGGTGGCTTTGGAGGTGGCAGACCACACTAAAGCAGAGTAATAGGTTTAAATAAAAACAGGAAGTCCCGGCACAACGATTCAATGTTGTTGCCGGGACTTCTTTGTTAATCCGAGAATTTACTCTATATTTGTTGTTTAGTATCCGTATGAAAGGAGATTCCTATGATTGATTGGAACTATATGCTTAGCCAGATAGCAACAGTGGCTTTTGATATTCTTTATTTTGGAGCCATTATCGGTACGATTGTCATCATCATTCTTGACAACCGGAATCCGGTTAAAACCATGGCATGGATACTCATATTACTTTTCCTTCCTATTGTCGGACTTGTCTTTTATTTTTTCTTTGGGCGGAGTCAACGTCGCGAACGTATCATTGGGCAAAAAAGCTACGACCGCTTATTGAAGAAACCAATGGCCGAATATCTCGCACAGGATTGTTCGGACGTTCCTTATGAATACTCCCGTCTTATTCAGCTTTTCCAGCAAACGAATCAAGCGTTTCCATTTGAGGGGAACCGTGTGGCAGTCTATACCGAAGGATATACCAAACTTCAATCATTGTTGCGTGAACTGCAAAAAGCGAAGCAGCATATCCACATGGAATATTACATCTTTGAAGATGACGCTATCGGGCGTATGGTCAGGGATGTGCTGATAGAAAAAGCTTCTCACGGGGTTGAAGTACGGGTTATCTATGATGATGTAGGTTGCTGGCATGTGCCTAACCGTTTTTTTGAAGAAATGCGCAATGCCGGTATTGAAGTCAGGAGCTTTTTGAAAGTACGTTTTCCCTTATTTACCAGTAGGGTGAATTACCGCAACCATAGAAAGATTGTCGTTATTGACGGACGCGTGGGCTTCGTTGGGGGAATGAACCTGGCAGAACGTTATATGCGTGGCTTTTCTTGGGGGATTTGGCGAGATACGCATATCATGTTGGAAGGCAAGGCAGTGCATGGTTTACAAACGGCTTTTTTGCTTGATTGGTATTTTGTAGACCGTACGTTGATAACCGCTTCCCGTTATTTTCCGAAGATTGACTCTTGCGGAAGTTCTTTAGTGCAAATTGTCACGAGTGAGCCTATCGGGCCATGGAAAGAAATCATGCAGGGATTGACTGTTGCCATTACCAGTGCAAAAAAATATTTCTATATGCAAACACCTTATTTTTTGCCTACAGAACCAATATTAGCAGCTATGCAAACAGCAGCATTGTCTGGGGTGGATATACGCTTGATGTTACCGGAACGTGCAGATAACTGGATAACTCATCTTGGATCGCGTTCTTATTTGGCAGATGTGATGCAGGCAGGTGTTAAGGTCTATTTTTATAAGAAAGGTTTTCTACATTCTAAGCTGATGGTTTCAGATGATATGCTTTCCACTGTAGGCTCTACCAATGTTGACTTCCGTAGCTTTGAGCATAACTTTGAGGTGAATGCTTTTATGTATGACGTAGAAACTGCCCTTGAAATGAAAGAAATATTTCTTCAGGACCAGCGCGAAAGTACACAGATCTTTTTGAAGAATTGGGGCAGACGTTCGTGGAGACAAAAAGCTGTGGAGTCTATCGTGCGTTTATTGGCTCCGCTACTTTAATAAGGATGAAATTGTATTTGGATCTTATCTGAATAGTGAGAAGTTCACACTTCCATACACCCTTCTCTCAAGGAAATGTGGATTTTCTTCGAAATTATTATCTTTTCCATGCTCCAGTACCAATAATCCTCCTTCTTTGAGAAGATTATTCTGAAAGATTAATTCGGGTATTGTTTCCAACTCTTTTAAAGCGTAGGGAGGATCGGCAAAGATGAAGTCGAACTGTTCGCGGCCATTTTTGATAAACTTGAATACATCTCCGCGTATCGGCAGACATTTGTCTGTCTGCACCTCTTTCATAATTTTGCAGATGAATGAGTGATGTGCAGGATCTTTCTCAATGCTGATAACACGGTCGCATCCGCGGGATACCAATTCGATACTGATGCTTCCCGTTCCGGCAAACAAATCAAGAGCTGTTATTCCTTCTTCAAAATCGATATAGTTATTGAGTACATTAAACAGATTTTCTTTGGCGAAATCTGTCGTAGGGCGTGCTTTAAATGTCCGAGGCACGTCAAATCTTCTTCGTTTGTAAATACCGCTGATTACTCGCATGTTAATAAGGCTTGCATGTCAATATTAGTTGCAGGATTCATGATGAATACCTGTAGGATAAACTTTTTCAATTCACTCATTAAAACGTCTTTCTCCGGAAGTATTCCGGTTAGGTGTAACTCATCCCGTTCCTGATTAAACTCCAGTTGTTTCCAGGCGTACAATAAATAGTAAATACGGTCTTCTGTGTGCGTACATTCAAAGGAATTGGCCAGAAGCAGATGTCCTCGTTCAAAGCAATAGATGTCAATGCCGTCTTTGCGTACAGAAGCATACATCTTCTTACTGTTTCCCAATCTGCTTTTAACAGAAAAATAATCGATGAATGGAGTAGATTGAGAATAGAAACGAGCTTCGGGATATTGTTCATTCAAAAAGGTCTGTGCGCTTTTGTCTATGCCGAAGATGACAGCTACATTATTCTTTCTTAGAATATTATAGAGCACCGTTTCGTTTTCTCTTTTCTGATGATTATGATAAAACAGAAGTTCCGCCTGTCCCTCCTCAAATAAGTCTAATGGCGCAATTGTAAAACGCTTGCTTGCCATCATTATATTTACCCGTTTGTAAGGATGATTTAGGAAGTCCGATTCGTGAAAGACCGCCTTTAGATTGGCTGTAAGGGATAGAGATGTGTCTATCTCTTTCTCTATTATTGAAAGCGAATCGTCATGAATCGGGTTATAGATAGAAAAAGAAAATCCATCCGTACTAAGACGGATGGATAAAGTATATTGTTTTGATTTAGTAAAATCAATCATTATTCCCAGTTACCAGCACCATTGTTTGGAGTATCGATAGAACCTACCATCAAGCCGCTATATTTGCCTAGTTTAGAATCCAGGTCTTTTAGGTTGATGATTTCTTGTTTGTCAAGTCCGCTCAAATAAGTTTCGTATGGAGCTTTCACTTCGAACAAATATACTGGAGCACCAGACTTGGCAGTGTCATTTTTCACGTTCATTTCGAATTGAGCACCATTTCCGTGAGGATATATTTCATTGAGTCGGCATTGAATCCTTTTGGATAGATAGTATCCAATACAGCTACCCACATAGTGTCACGTTTGAAGTTTTCAAGTCCCCATTTCTTAACTTCATCGTATCTGCCGGTTTTCTTTGCTTTTTCGATGATAGCCATGGCTTTCTTTTCAGTCAGTCCGTCTTCCAATTGCTTGTCAGTTAACATTCCCATCTTCATAACGAACGGCAATTTTTGATTTTTAACGAAATCAATCAGTGTGTCTAATTTGGGTGCATACATTCCGCGGTGCAGCGAACGGTATTCCTGCTGTGCCTTACGGATGTCGATCAAACGGGCAATGACTGCTTTTTCTCTTTCTTTTTTTGCGTTTTCAAAATTGATAGGACCCATAATGCTGGTGTAACAGATGTAAATCAGTGCAGCAGCACAAAGCACCAATACAATATTAAATACTGTTTTCATGATAAATTATGTTTTTAGTTGTTATATTCGCATCGCAAAAATAGAATAAATAAATTTAAATACGATAGTTCCTCGAACTTTTTTCTCGTACAAAAATGATAAATAACTATTTAGAAAGGCAAATTAAGAAATTTCTTATCAGCCAACTTTAGAGCAGGAAATTGCTGTAAAATCTCTTTCAGAGTTTCTGCTGTCCACACTGGCAGATGTTTCTGCTGTCCACACTGGCAGATGAA
>NZ_QTMZ01000027.1:0-77573 GCF_003602935.1 Bacteroides sp. AM54-2NS | reverse complement strand
CATTTAGAGGAGTAGTGGATATGAGCTTCTTCCTTTTTAGGCTAGCAAAGGTATATGCATGAAGGGAATTGACTAAACTTAATCCCCCAAGAATTACAACTGAGCCGGAATAGTGGCTTTCTCCTCTAAATAAAGAATAAAGCAAGTATCCTGAGAAACATGATTGACTAGGGTAAAGTAATCAAGGATTCCTGAAGGCAAGAACAAGCTTAAAGAAGCAACAGGATCAATCGTTTGGGAAGAGGATGTTTTCATGATGCAAAAATAAGAATTTTAACGCAATCCCCCAAGGTTTCAGACTGAGCCGGATTCTCCATTTGCTAACGTTTTCCACTTGTAGCACACTACGTTGATTGCTGCACTCATAAAATTTTTGGTTGACTTCTTGGTTGACTTCAACCGCATAGTTTCGTGCAGATTCAGCACCCTCTAAAAACAAAAATCAGATAGAAATCTTGCGATAACTATCTGATTTTCAGAAGAGCGGAAGACGGGGCTCAAACCCGCGACCCTCAGCTTGGAAGGCTAATGCTCTATCAACTGAGCTACTTCCGCAATTTTTGTGGGCAAAGATGGATTCGAACCACCGAAGTCGAAAGACAGCAGATTTACAGTCTGCCCCATTTGGCCACTCTGGTATTTGCCCTTTTTTGCTTTTGAGGAGGTTTGTTTCTCAATTGCGGTGCAAAGATACAACTATTTATTTAAACTCCAAACAAAATCGATCATTTTTATTGCAGTAATTGCACATTCGTCTCCTTTGTTACCCAGTTTGCCACCGGCACGATCCTCTGCTTGCTCCATTGTATTTGTGGTAATTAATCCGTAAATAACTGGTATATCGCCAGTTGCGTTTAATTCGGTAATTCCCTGGGTTGCTCCCATACAAACATAATCAAAATGTGGAGTATCTCCTTTAATTACGCAACCAATTGCAATAATTGCATCAAGATCGCAATTTTCCATCATTTGATTGGCGCCAAAAGTTAGTTCGAAACTTCCCGGTACAGTTTTTACCAGAATATTTTCGTCTTTTGCTCCATGTTTTTTTAATGTATCGACTGCGCCTTTCAGTAAAGCACCGGTAATATTGAAGTTCCATTCGGATACGACAATGCCAAATTTCATTGCTTCTGCATTCGGAACGGAATTGAAATCATATTCGGATAAGTTATGGTAAGCTGTTGCCATAGTAAATTAAAAGTTGAGAATTATAAAATGAAGTTTGAAAGTATGGGAAATTAAGAAGAAAGGCACGGATTTCACGGATTCCACGGTTTTAATAGATAATCCGCTTAATCCGGTGTAATCCGTGCCTCGATCTCCTTATATAATAAGGTATTATTTTTTCATCAATTTAGCCTGTTCGATATATTTGTCGATGTCCATAGCTTGATAAGACTGGAAGTATTTATCCTTGATCTTAGTGTAAGCGTTTACTGCATCGTCATATTTTCCTTGTTTTACCAAGATTTCTCCGGCTTGTATCAGGAAAATCGGGCTTAATGTGTTATTGTCAGCTTTGTCTGCTGCCGACAGTAAAGTAGAGACAGCTTTGTCCAGTTGGCCAAGTTGTGCATAACAGTTACCTGCAGCACCCAAGATTGCCGGAGCAACCATTTGGTCTTTTCCATTGAAGCTATCCAGCATCTTCACTGCTTCTTCATATTTGCCAAGTTGTGCGTAGCAAATACCAGCATAAGCTTTTGCCAAATTAGCAGCTTTTGTTCCGCTGTACTCATCAGCTACTTTCAGGAAACCTGTGTAACCGATGCTGTCACCGTTTAAAGCCTGTTCAAAAGCATCCTGTTCAAAGTATTCCTGTCCTTTGAAAAGAGCTGCTTGTGCTTTTTCTTCACGTGGTTCAGCATAGAGGTTTTTGTACATGATAAAACCTGCTACAATAATAATCACAGCAACAACACCGCCAATAATTGCGTTTTTGTACTTGATAAGAAATGCTTCCGATTGTGTCAGTGCATCTTCTACGTTCAGATGTTCGTTCTGATTCTTTTGTTCTGCCATTTTATATGATTCTTTTTGTTATTATTCACAGTTTGATATTTCGACTCGCAAAAGTAGTTTTTTTATATCTACAAACGAAATTTAGAAGCATCTTTTTTTGTTTTACACCCGAAAACCACGAAAATCTTGCTACTTTTGTGAACAAATTAACGTGTGCACAATGATACTGAAACGAATATCTATATTAAATTATAAGAATCTGGAAGAGGTGGAGCTGGGATTCTCTGCCAAACTGAATTGTTTTTTCGGCCTGAATGGGATGGGGAAGACGAATCTGCTGGATGCAGTGTATTTCTTATCCTTCTGTAAAAGTTCCGGCAATCCGATTGATTCTCAGAATATTCGTCATGAACAAGACTTCTTTGTCATCCAGGGTTTCTATGAAGCGGAGGACGGAACTCCTGAAGAGATTTATTGTGGAATGAAACGCCGTTCGAAGAAACAATTTAAACGGAATAAGAAAGAATATAGTCGTTTCTCGGATCACATCGGCTTCCTGCCTTTGGTGATGGTTTCACCTGCCGATTCTGAATTGATAGCCGGAGGGAGTGATGAACGTCGCCGGTTTATGGATGTAGTGATTTCGCAGTATGATAAAGAATATCTTGAAGCACTGATACGGTATAATAAAGCATTGGCGCAGCGTAACACATTGCTGAAGAGTGAGTTCCCGGTGGAGGAAGAATTGTTTCTTGTATGGGAGGAAATGATGTCTCAAGCCGGTGAAATCGTTTTCCGGAAGCGTGAAGCGTTTATCCGGGAGTTTATTCCTATTTTCCAATCTTTCTATTCTTTTATTTCTCAGGATAAAGAGGCTGTGGGATTATCTTATGAGTCTCATGCACGGGATGCTTCTTTGTTGGAAGTGTTGAAGCAGAGCAGGGAGCGGGATAAGATAATGGGGTTCTCTTTGCGGGGGATTCATAAGGATGAGTTAAATATGCTGTTGGGCGAATTTCCGATAAAGAAAGAAGGCTCGCAGGGACAGAATAAAACATATCTGGTGGCGTTAAAACTGGCACAGTTTGATTTCTTGAAACGTACGGGCAGAACTGTTCCTTTATTATTATTAGATGATATTTTTGATAAACTGGATGCTTCCCGTGTAGAGCAAATAGTGAAGTTAGTGGGCGGAGACAATTTCGGGCAGATATTTATAACGGATACGAACCGGGGGCATCTGGACCGTATTTTACATAAGGTAGGTAGTGATTATAAGATATTTCGTGTAGAAGAGGGTACAATTCAAGAAATGGAGGCTGACGATGAAGCGCAATGATGCCGAACAAATAGGAAAACTGATTCAACAGTTTCTTCGTCAGGAGAGTTTGGAATCTCCGCTGAACGAACAAAGACTGTTGGATGCCTGGCCTCAAGTCTTAGGACCGGCGGCGGCTTATACCAGCAATCTTTATATTCGTAATCAGACATTGTATGTGCATCTTACTTCTGCTGCTCTCCGGCAGGAGTTGATGATGGGGCGTGAAGTGTTGGTGCGTACACTCAATCAGAGAGTCGGTGCTATGGTTATTACAAACATTATTTTTCGTTGAGGAAAGGGATTCTGTCTATAACCTTTATACCCAGCTTGCGAAGTGTTTCGGTTGCACGGCTGTAATAAAAAGGATTTTCCAGATATTGATTATTGTGAGCATCTACACCGATGATAGCGGTGCAACCTTCATGGGCGGCTACTTTCCAGAAATCCGGGTAAGGAATGGTGATGATTCCATGAATGTCATTATACTCTTCATAACCAAGATTATATTCCAACGGTAGGTTTAACCGTGCTGCTGTCCGGCAGATATGTCTGCTGACCAGTTTGCAATGATGATCGAATTCCGGGTAGGAACGCATGAATAAATCCGGATGGGCAAGGTAGGCAAATAGTCCGCTTTCCATCCCTTCAATAGCACTCTCTTCGTAGAGCTCGAGCATGTCTACCGAATCTGTATTCCGGCCGAAATAGGGAAACTTCTCATCTGTATGAAAATGGTGATTTCCGAAGATGATGTAATCCAGCTTATATTCTTTGATGATTCCTTTTAACCAGTGTATATATTCAGGAAAGTATTCACATTCCAATCCTATTTTTATACTGATTTGATTCTTGTATTTTTCTTGTAGCGAACGGAGGCTTTCCACATAGCCCGGCAACTCTTCAGGGAGCATGCGGATGTCGGAGATATAATTGGTGTGGTATTTCCACGGAGTGTGGTCTGAAAAGCCTATTTCTTGATAGCCGCCTTTGATAGCACTTAAAACAAATTCTTCGTCACTCCCTGTCGCATGATGGCAGCGGGTGGTATGGGTGTGATAATTCGTCTTCATTGATTGTTATAATTATATCCATGCGGACGTCGAATGATTCCGCAGGAACTTCTTCTACTAATTGAAATGGGAAACAAATCCCAGCTTTGTAAGCTGTTGGTATGCGTGGCAAGAGGCGGTCGTAGTATCCTTTTCCTCGTCCCAAACGATTACCTTTTGCGTCGAAAGCGACTCCGGGAACGACGATGAAATCAATGGCTGCATAGTCTGTGAATGCTTCCCCGGTTGGTTCTTCTATGCCATAGACACCACAGATTGACATATTTTCAGGCCCGGTATATACCCGAAGCTCCAAATCATCGCCTACCACTACGGGGAGCAAGATTCGCTTCTTATTACTCCATTTTCGGATAAACTCATGTGTGTCTACTTCGTCATTTAGCGAATGGTATAGTAGTACGGTATTGGCCGCCCTGAAAGCCGGATGGGCTTCAAGGGCGGTCAGTATGTTAGCTGATTGCAGCTTTCGCATAGTCGAATCCGCGTGTTGGGTCTTCAGTAATGCTATACGCTTGCGCAGTTCTTTTTTTCTTTCCATCTTTTTTGTCCTTCGTCACTTCTTCCTCTTCAACGGCTACCGGAGCTTTTGGGAAAGCTTCTCCTTTTTCGAGTATCTCAATGCCTTTAATGACGGTAGCATCTGTCTTGTTAAAATATTGAAGATAAGCTTCCAGTCCAAGCATATTGTAGATGATGTTACCAAAGAGGTTCTTCTCCAAAAGTTTGTATGACTTCTGAATGAGGATATTTCTTCTTTTCACTCCTTTGCTGTCGGCAAAACGGACAAACTGTTCTACCAATCCCTGATGACGAAGGTAATTCAGCAATTCTTCCTCTGTTTCATATTGGCTAAGTTTCTTCCGGTTATTGTCGGTGTACTGGAATGTGAATTGAATAGTCAGTCCCCGGTTAATAACAGTAGAAAGATAAGAGGTGACTCCCGTTGTATCTTGCGGTACGAATATATCCGGCATGATACCACCACCGCCATAAACAGTACGTCCCAGGCTGGTGTTATAGCGTTCGCTCTCATTCTGTTTGATGCTGTCGCGTGAGAAGAATTCTCCATGTTCGTAACGGGTATATAAATCCAGTTCGTAGTTACGATCTTTACCGCTTTCGTATGGGCGTTGGATACAACGTCCGGATGGAGTGTAGTAGCGGGCGATTGTCAGGCGGATAGCCGAACCATCACTGAAGTCGATCGGTTGTTGCACGAGCCCCTTACCAAAGGAACGGCGTCCTACAACTGTACCCCGGTCGTTATCCTGAATAGCTCCGGTGAAGATTTCACTGGCAGAAGCAGAACCTTCGTCAATCAATACGACGAGTGGCATTTTCTGACAGCTACCTGTACCGTTGGCGAATTCTTCTGCACGTGGATATTTACGGCCTTGAGTGTATACGATTAATTTGCCTTCGGGCAGGAACTCATTCACCATGCGGATGGCTGCTTCCATATATCCTCCGGTGTTACCGCGGAGGTCAATGATTAGACCTTTGCATTTTTTATGGTTGAGTTGTGCCAGTGCATTCAACAATTCTACATGGCTGGTACGTCCGAATTTGCTGACTTTCACGTAACCTATGTCATCGTTTAGCATATAAGCTGCATCAACGGTATTTTGAGGAATGTCTCCACGGGTAATGTTGAAATGCAATAAGTCTTTTTCTCCTGTTCGTTTGATACCTAATTTCACTTGTGAACCTTTCGGGCCTTTCAGAGTGCGCATAGCCCGTTCGTTGGTTACTTTCTTACCGACAAACAAACTGTCGTCCACGGTAACAATACGGTCGCCCGCCATCAATCCTATCTTTTCAGAAGGGCCACCCTGAACGACTGCATTCACATGAATGGTGTCGTTCTGTATGGTAAACTGGATACCGATTCCGCTAAAGCTACCTTCCAGTTCCGAGTTGACTTCTTCGAGATTTTGGGCAGGGATATAAGTTGAATGTGGATCTAATTCGGCCAGAATCTGCGGCATGGCTTTTTCCACTAAATCGGCCATGTTTACGGTGTCGACATATTGATCGTCTACAATGCGTAACAATGCGTTTAGCTATTGGAGGAACCGTTGATAATACCCAAACGGTTGCCGGCAAAATGCTTGGCATAAAATGTACCGATAAGAATCCCGACTACCACGCTGACTGCTATGATGACAGGTGTAAAACGTGAAGAGTTTTTTGTACTCATGTCTATTCCTTTTTTAAAACGTTCGTCTTCTTATTTATTCGGAGAGGAATGGTTATCTAATTCTGTGTAGATAACTTCGATTCCCGCCCGTTTTAATAACTCAATTCCATCTTCCAGGCGGTAATGTTCGGAGTAAACTACCCGTTTGATTCCTGCCTGTATGATTAACTTCGCACATTCGATGCAAGGAGAGGCGGTGACGTACATGGTAGCACCGTCGCTACTGTTGTTTGAACGTGCTATTTTGGTAATGGCATTTGCTTCCGCATGCAGGACGTATGGTTTTGTCAGATTGTTTTCATCTTCACATACATTCTCAAAACCGGAAGGCGTTCCGTTATATCCGTCGGAGATAATCATTTTATCTTTAACAATTAAAGCTCCTACTTTACGGCGTTGGCAATAGGAATTTTCAGCCCATATACTGGCCATGCGTATATAACGTTTGTCAAGTTCTAATTGTTTCTTTTCAGTGTCCATGTTGTTTACTATTTATTACTAACTACCCGGAAAACCATACGGAAAGTTTGTTTACCGGATGCCGGTTTGTATAAAAGGTATAAGTTATTACTATCTCCTTCGTAAGATGTAGCAGCATTAAGCCCCTCTATAAAATTTCTGGCGAGTTGGTCGTTACCATAATTACCTGCAGTGGTAACAGTAGCTTTAAAGCTGTTGTTTTTGGCATTGGCGCTCCATTTTCCTTCAAAAGTACTGGTTGCAATGACAGTTCCTTTTATATTTCCGTTCATAACATCTCCATCTACTGTACCATCAAATACGATATTGTATGTACCATTCTTATTAAGCTCTTTGATACTTGCTTTTTCTTGTTCCTCATTCTCCCAAAAACCAAACATCTCATGACCTCCATCCACAGTGATATAATTTAGTTTCCACGTTTTTCCTGTAAAGATAGCGGCTACATCGTCCGAATCATTACACCCTGAAAATAAAGGAAGCAATAGTAATAATCCTACTATTTTATAGATATTCTTCTTCATACGGTTATGTTTAATACTTAATACCTTATACTTAATACTTATTTCTTTATCCCATTTCTGATTAATAAAGCATCAATACTTGGTTCCTGCCCGCGGAAACGTTTATAAAGTACCATTGGATGTTCCGTTCCTCCTTTCGACAGAATATTATTGCGGAACGAGTCTGCAACTTCCTGATTGAATATTCCTTTTTGCTTGAACAATGAGAAAGCGTCAGCATCCAGTACTTCCGCCCATTTATAACTATAGTATCCGGCAGCATATCCACCAGCAAAGATATGGGAAAACTGCGTACTCATGCAAGCTTCCGGTACAACCGGCAATATTTGTGCATCCTTCCAGGCTTCCTGTTCATAAGCTTTCACGTCTCCTTCAAAAGGAGTATTACGAGTATACCACGCCATATCAAGTAAACCGAAACTTAGTTGCCGCAGACAAGCATAAGCAATATTAAAATTAGAAGCGTCTATAAGACGTTTTATTAATTCATCCGGTAAAACTTCTCCTGTCTGATAATGACGGGCAAATGTATTGAGGAAATCTTTCTCTATGGCGAAGTTCTCCATAATCTGCGAAGGAAGCTCCACAAAGTCCCAATATACATTGGTTCCGCTTAAACTTCTGTAGGTGGAATTGGCAAACATACCATGCAGGCTATGTCCGAACTCATGCAAGAATGTTTCTACTTCATTGAATGTTAATAAAGCAGGCTTATTCTCGGTTGGCTTGGTAAAGTTCATCACAACGGATACATGCGGACGGCTGTTTTCGCCAGTCTTTTTATCTATCCATTGGTCTTTGTAACTCGTCATCCAAGCTCCGGCGCGCTTACCTAAACGCGGGTGGAAGTCAGTATATAAGACGGCTAAGAATTTTCCGTCTTTATCAAATACTTCAAAGGCTTCCACTTCTTTATGGTAAACCGGAATCTCTGTATTTTTCCGGAAAGTAATTCCATATAACTTTTCAGCTAGTCCAAACACTCCTTTTTTCACTTGTTCCAATTCGAAGTAAGGACGGAGCATTTCTTCATTGATATTGAATTTTTTGTCTTTCAGTTTGTTTGAGTAATAACTCCAGTCCCAAGGCATTACAACGAAATCATCTCCCTGCTCTTCGCGGGCCAGTTCTTGTATTTCTTTGTATTCTTGTTGTGCGGTAGGAGCGTATGCTTCCAGCAGTTGGTTGAGCAGTTTGTATACAGACTCACTGTTTTCAGCCATTCTTTTCTTTAGCGTGTATTCCGCATAATCTTTGTATCCCAATAGCTGGGCTATTTTCATACGTGTATTAGCTATATTTTTTACGATATCGATATTATTGAATTCGTTATCGTGCGTACATTTTGTATTGTAAGCCATATACAATTTCTGGCGTAAATCACGGTTGTCGGAATACGTCATGAAAGGAATGTAGCTTGGAGCATGAAGCGTGAACGCCCATCCTTCTTTTTCTTCGCTCTTGGCTGTTTCAGCAGCAGCTTCTATGATAATTTCGGGTAATCCGGCGAGACTTTCCTTTTTTGTCAATAGCATCTGATAGGCATTTGTTTCTTTCAGATTGTTTTCACTGAAAGTAAGCGTCAGTTTACTCAACTCGTTAGTCAGGCGGCGGTACTCTTCCCGCGCTTCTCCTTCCAAATTGGCACCATGACGAACAAAACTGTTGTATGCATTTTCCAGTAACTGTTTTTGTTCCTGTGTCAGTTGCAAAGTCTCTTTTTGGTTATACACTTCTTTCACACGTGCGAATAACTTTTCATTCAGTGTGATATTATTGCTGTGTTCACTAAGCAACGGCATAATCTTTTGAGCGAGTTCTTGCAGATCGTCATTCGTTTCTGCGCTCAACATATTACCGAAGACGGCAACTACTTTATCCAGTAATTCCCCTGATGCTTCGAAAGCTTCTATCGTATTGCTAAAATCAGCCTTTTCCGGATTCTGTATGATAGCCTCTATTTCAGCATTTTGCAGCTTGATTCCTTCGAGGATAGCAGGCTCATAATGTTCAGTTTCAATCCGGTCGAACGGCACGGTTCCGTGCGGCGTATGGTATTGCCCGTAGAAAGGATTCTGGGCGTTTGTTATATTGCTCATAGTGCAAACTAGTATCAATGTTATTAATAATCTCTCCATAGAAGTACAAAGCTACTAAAATTGTCGCTTATTCGACGGATAACACGTTGCTTTTTAACAATATATAAAATGAAATGTATAAAAAAACCGCTACGGTTTCCCGCAGCGGTTTTCTATATGGTTCAAGCTTCTAATTAAGCGTTAACTGATGCCATGTGAGCGATCAAGTCAAGAACTTTGTTAGAGTAACCGATTTCGTTGTCATACCAAGATACAACTTTAACGAAAGTATCAGTCAAAGCAATACCTGCTTTAGCGTCGAAGATAGAAGTACGAGCGTCACCTAAGAAGTCAGAAGAAACTACTGCATCTTCAGTGTAACCCAGGATACCTTTCAATTCGCCTTCAGAAGCTTCTTTCATTGCAGCGCAGATTTCAGCGTAAGTAGCCGGTTTAGCCAAGTTAACTGTCAAGTCAACTACAGATACGTCCAAAGTCGGAACACGCATAGACATACCAGTCAATTTGCCGTTCAATGCAGGGATTACTTTACCTACAGCTTTAGCAGCACCAGTAGAAGAAGGAATGATGTTGCCAGAAGCAGCACGACCACCTCTCCAGTCTTTCATAGAAGGACCGTCAACTGTTTTCTGAGTAGCAGTTGTAGAGTGAACTGTAGTCATCAAACCGTCAAGGATACCGAACTTGTCGTTCAATACTTTAGCGATAGGAGCCAAACAGTTAGTAGTACAAGAAGCGTTAGATACAAATTGAGTACCTTTTACGTATGTCTTTTCGTTTACACCGCAAACGAACATCGGAGTGTCATCTTTAGAAGGAGCTGACATTACAACATATTTTGCACCAGCTTCGATGTGAGCCTGAGCTTTGTCTTTGCTCAAGAACAAACCTGTAGATTCAACAACGTATTCTGCACCTACTTCGTTCCATTTCAAGTCAGCCGGATTTCTTTCAGCTGTGATACGGATAGCTTGACCGTTAACGATCAATTTGCTGTTTTCAACATCTGCTTCGATAGTACCGTCGAATTGACCGTGCATTGTATCATACTTCAGCATGTAAGCCAAGTAATCAACCGGGCAAAGGTCATTGATACCTACGATTTGAATATCGTTTCTTGTCATTGCAGCGCGGAAAACGAAACGTCCGATACGTCCGAATCCATTAATACCTACTTTAATCATTTTGTTTAAACTTTTAAGGGTTTTATAATATTTGTTCAAATATCTCTCTACCTCCGCACTTGTTTTATTTTCAAATGCGGTGCAAAATTACAAAAATGTTTTTATATTCGCGCATTAAATTCACATTAAATATTGAAAAAAGATGGGAAAGAGTACATTTTTACAGGACTTTAAGGCGTTTGCCATGAAAGGTAACGTCATAGACATGGCTGTCGGTGTTGTTATTGGTGGTGCGTTTGGAAAAATCGTATCATCATTGGTTGCTAATGTTATTATGCCTCCGATTGGTTTATTGGTTGGCGGTGTGAACTTTACGGATTTGAAATGGGTGATGAAAGCGGCAGAGATCGGTGCCGACGGTAAGGAGATAGCTCCGGCTGTAACATTGGATTATGGCCAGTTTCTGCAGGCCACCTTTGATTTTCTGATTATCGCTTTTGCTATATTTTTATTTATACGTTTGATTACGAAACTGACAACTAAAAAACAGGCAGAAGTAGCGGCTGCTCCTCCAACTCCTCCTGCGCCAACGAAAGAAGAAGTTTTGTTGACGGAGATACGTGATTTGCTGAAAGAAAAAAATAATTGATTCTAATTAAAATGAAGGAGATTTCAGGTGTAAACTTGTGAATCTCCTTTATTTTTCTCTTCATTATTAATATAGATTGCGTACTTTTTTCTACTTTTGCAACTCAATTTATTCAAAATCCAACCATTGATATGCAGGAAAAAATAATAATTCTTGATTTCGGTTCGCAGACAACACAGCTCATAGGTCGCCGTGTACGTGAATTGGATACGTATTGTGAAATCGTTCCTTATAACAAGTTTCCTAAAGAAGACCCGACTATTAAAGGAGTCATTCTCTCCGGAAGCCCTTTTTCGGTTTACGATAAAGATGCTTTCAAAGTAGATTTGAGTGAAATTCGTGGTAAATATCCGATATTGGGTATTTGTTATGGTGCACAGTATCTGTCATACACCAATGGCGGAAAAGTGGAACCGGCCGGAACGCGTGAGTATGGACGTGCTCATTTGGCTTCTTTCTGCAAAGATAATGTACTGTTTAAAGGAGTGCGTGAGGAGTCGCAGGTGTGGATGAGTCATGGAGATACGATTACTGCTATTCCTGATAATTTCAAGAAAATAGCTTCAACAGATAAAGTAGAGATTGCTGCTTATCAGATAGAAGGGGAGCAGGTATGGGGTGTCCAGTTCCATCCGGAAGTATTCCATAGTGAAGACGGAACTCAAATCCTGAAGAACTTTGTGGTAGATGTTTGCGGCTGCAAGCAAGACTGGTCGCCGGCTTCTTTTATTGAGAGCACGGTTGCCGAACTGAAAGATCAGTTGGGTGATGATAAGGTCGTTCTCGGTTTGAGTGGCGGAGTCGATTCGTCGGTTGCGGCAGTGCTGCTGAATAAAGCTATCGGTAAGAACTTGACTTGTATCTTTGTAGATCATGGTATGCTGCGTAAGAATGAGTTCAAGAATGTGATGAAAGACTACGAATGTCTCGGTCTGAATGTGATTGGCGTTGATGCCAGCGAAAAGTTCTTTACGGAACTGGCTGGTGTGGCCGAACCGGAAGCTAAACGTAAGATTATAGGTAAGGGTTTCATCGATGTGTTCGATGTAGAAGCTCATAAGATAAAAGACGTGAAATGGTTGGCTCAAGGTACAATCTATCCGGATTGCATCGAGTCATTGTCTATCACGGGTACAGTGATAAAGAGCCATCATAATGTAGGTGGACTTCCTGAAAAGATGAATCTGAAATTGTGTGAGCCACTTCGTTTGTTGTTTAAGGATGAGGTTCGTCGGGTAGGTCGTGAGTTGGGTATGCCGGAACATCTGATTACCCGCCATCCGTTCCCGGGACCGGGGCTGGCAGTGCGTATTCTGGGTGATATTACTCCTGAAAAAGTACGTATCCTGCAGGATGCTGACGATATTTTTATTCAGGGATTGCGTGACTGGGGATTGTATGATAAAGTATGGCAGGCAGGAGTTATCTTGTTGCCAGTACAGTCTGTAGGCGTGATGGGAGATGAACGTACGTACGAAAGAGCAGTTGCTTTACGTGCTGTGACATCTACAGATGCCATGACAGCCGACTGGGCGCATCTGCCTTATGAATTTATGGGTAAGGTATCGAATGATATTATTAATAAGGTGAAGGGAGTGAACCGTGTAACCTATGATATCAGTTCTAAACCACCAGCAACCATTGAGTGGGAATAATAACACTTTATAATCTAAAAATAGCCTCAATAGGAATTCCTGTTGAGGCTATTTTTATGATGAATAGGTCTTTTTATAATGAGCCAGTCCGTATCTATTCGCTTACCAGCTTCTGTGCATCCGGAATAAGAATCTCTTTCCGACGTAATTCTAATAATCCTTTGTCTTGTAGCTCATTGAGCGCTTTTGAAGTATTCAGCCGGGTGTCATCTAAGTAGCGGGCAAGATCGTCCATCTTCATTTTGAATATCTTTTCTCCCTGAATCTTTTCACAATGCAACAGAAAAAAGCGAATGATTTTCTCTGTTAAATCCTGTGTCGGCTCTTCCCATAAGCGGGAGTAAAGATTTTGTGCCCGGTTACTTACGATATTCATATAGTTGAGCCGGAATATTTCATATTTGAACAGATCGCTAAGTACAAATGCTTTGCTGATACTGACAGTATGCGCTTCTGTATGTGCCACATAAGCAGAAGTGTAATGGGTGTTCATGCCAAACAGCGACTGTGGTTCCAGCAGGTAAGGTGCTTCCATCTGTTCAATGACGGTGTATATATTTTCTTTGGAATTTGTGACGATAGAACCTCGCCTTTTAACAGGAAGCAGAGTTGTTTACACGGACTACCACTCTCAATGATAGTTTCTCCCACTTTATGCTTGATAAAGTGTAGCTTGACCTTATCCAGAATACTTGTGAAATCTTCATGACAAAGACCTTGAAATAAAGGCAATTGGAGCAAAGTGTCGAACATTGTTTCCATATGTTGTAATCTCTTGTTAATCGTACAAATTTACTCATAATACAACACGGCTGTCAATATCTGACCCTTCTTTTTGTTTTTTTTATTGTTTGAATGTATAAAAATAGAGTATATTTGCAGAAAAAAAGGAGGAAATTATGTTTGCAGGCTTCAATTGGCAACAGATGGTTAGTGCGTTTATCGTACTTTTTGCCGTGATAGACATTATCGGCTCTATACCTATTATAATTAACCTGAAAGAAAAGGGGAAAGATGTGAATGCAATGAAAGCTACCGTCATCTCTTTTGTTTTGCTGATCGGATTTTTCTATGCGGGAGATATGATGCTGAAACTCTTCCATGTAGATATCGAATCGTTTGCAGTTGCCGGTGCGTTTGTTATCTTCCTCATGTCTTTGGAGATGATTTTGGATATTGAGATTTTCAAAAATCAGGGTCCTATCAAAGAAGCTACTTTGGTGCCGCTTGTCTTTCCTTTGTTGGCAGGTGCCGGAGCTTTTACTACTTTGCTTTCTCTTCGGGCGGAATATGCCAGTATCAATATCATTATAGCTTTAGTATTGAACATGATCTGGGTTTACTTTGTAGTGAGTATGACTGGTCGTGTAGAACGTTTCTTGGGAAAAGGTGGTATCTATATTATTCGTAAGTTTTTTGGTATCATCTTATTGGCTATTTCTGTAAGGTTGTTTACGGCCAATATAACGTTATTGATTGAAGCGTTGCATCGGTCTTGATCTGGCTTAATCCTTCTTGTTAAATTGAAAACTATTGTATCGGTTGTGCCATCGTGTTGGCACAACTGTGACATGCCTCTGTCACAAGCGTGCCACTTCGATGGCACAAGTCTGCCAATATGGGTGACATGAGTTGGCATTTATAGCGTTTCTTCTTCTGCTGCTGCAGTTGTTGCTTCTTCTTCTGTATTTTCTTCCTCTTCTGTTTCATCTGCAAAAGGTTCCGGCCGTTGCGGTCCGTGATTTACGAAAACGAAAGCGCAGAGCGTTCCCATAATTCCTCCGCTAAGATGTCCTTCCCACGACATATTGGTAGGGGAGAAATAAGGAAACATATGCCATATAATTCCTCCATATAAAAAGGTGACAAGTAAAGAGATGGCAATGAGTGGAACATATTTGCGGAGAATACCACTGAAAAAGAGAAAGAAGGCAAAGCCATAGATCAGTCCGCTGGCACCGATGTGCCATCCCGGTTTTCCGATCAGGAAAGTAAGTAGTCCGCTTCCGAGCCAAATGAGAATAAAAATTTTACCGGCTATTCCCCGGTAAAAGTAAAAAAGACACCATGACAAGAAGAATAAAGGGATTGTATTTGCTAATAGATGACTGAACCCGCTGTGTATCAGCGGATGGGTTAAAATGCCGGTCAGTCCCCGTTTCTCCATAGGATATACCCCCAAGCGAGAGAAGTCCCAGTCCATTCCGACTTCCATAATCTTGAGTATATAGAGAATAAAAATAAGGAACAAAGGCTTTGCTGCAGCCAGCATGATACGCTGAATATCTTGCTTCATGACATTCTTTTCTTTAGATATTTTACGCAATACTACGAATATTTGCACAAAATCTGAAAATAAAAAGCCTTTTTATTTTTGTTTTTATCTATAATTTGTACATTTGGGCGTTATACCTATTGTATATGCTGCTACAGCCAATATACACGGTATGTAACAATAAATAGATATACGATATAATGACCAATAATTAACCTTTAATAATGCACAACTATGAGTTATTTACGATTTGACAAGACCCTCATGACGAATCTGGAAGAATCTCTTCAGAGAGAAATCCTCCGGACGAACAAAGCAGGAGCTTATCATTGTACGACGATTGTTGATTGTAACACACGCAAATATCACGGCCTGTTGGTAATTCCAGTTCCCAATCTCGACGATGAAAATCATGTGCTGCTATCTTCTCTTGATGAAACGGTAATTCAACACGGTGCGGAGTTTAACTTGGGGTTGCACAAATATCAGGGAAACAACTTTAGTCCTAACGGACACAAGTATATCCGTGAGTTTGACTGTGAGCATATCCCGGCAACAACTTACCGTGTCGGAGGTGTAATCCTCCGCAAAGAAAAAATCTTTGTACATCATGAAAATAGAATCCTGATTCGTTATACTTTACTTGATGCGCATTCGGCTACAACCCTGCGCTTCCGGCCGTTCCTTGCTTTCAGAAGTGTACGTGAGTACACTCACGAAAACCCACAGGCAAGCCGCGAGTATCAACTGGTGGAAAATGGTATTAAAACCTGTATGTATCCCGGTTATCCGGAACTTTATATGCAGTTGAATAAAAAGTGTGAATTTCATTTCATGCCCGACTGGTATCGGGGGATTGAATACCCCAAAGAACAGGAACGTGGATATGACTTCAATGAAGACCTTTATGTTCCCGGTTATTTCGAAGTGGATATAAAGAAAGGAGAGAGTATTGTATTCTCTGCCGGAACTTCAGAAGTAACTCCTCGTAGACTGAAACAAACATTTGAGGCTGAAGTAGCTGATCGTACCCCACGTGATAGCTTTTACCACTGTCTGAAAAATTCCGCTCATCAGTTCCATAACCAACAGGAAGATGAACATTATATTCTTGCCGGTTATCCGTGGTTTAAATGCCGTGCTCGTGATATGTTTATCGCCTTGCCTGGATTGACGCTTGCGCTTGATGAGATCGACCAGTTTGAGGATGTGATGAAAACGGCGGAAAAGGCGATTCGTAATTTTATTAATGAAGAACCTGTTGGATACAAAATTTATGAAATGGAGCATCCTGACGTTTTGCTTTGGGCTGTCTGGCTATGCAGCAATATGCCAAAGAGACTTCCCGCGAACAATGCCGTCAGAAATATGGAGAGCTTCTGAAAGATATTATGGAGTTTATCCGTCAGCGAAGACATGAGAATCTTTTCTTGCATGACAATGGATTACTTTTTGCCAATGGTACGGATAAAGCGATTACATGGATGAATTCTACTGTGAACGGCATCCGGTGATTCCTCGTACTGGATATATTGTTGAATTTAATGCGTTATGGTATAATGCACTGCGTTTTATCGCTGATTTGGTGCGTGAAGGTGGTGATGTGTACTTGGCAGATGAACTTGATGCACAGGCAGAAGTGACAGGAAAATCTTTTGTCGAGGTATTCCGTAATGAATATGGTTATTTGCTTGATTACGTAGACGGTAATATGATGGACTGGAGTGTACGTCCTAATATGATATTTACCGTAGCGTTTGATTATTCTCCTTTGGATCGTGCGCAAAAGAAACAGGTGCTCGATATTGTGACCAAAGAGCTGCTCACTCCGAAAGGAATTCGTTCGTTGAGTCCGAAGAGCGGTGGATATAATCCGAACTATGTAGGTCCGCAGATACAACGGGATTATGCTTATCATCAGGGTACTGCTTGGCCTTGGTTGATGGGATTCTATCTGGAAGCTTATCTTCGAATTTATAAGATGAGCGGGTTGTCATTCGTTGAACGTCAGCTGATTAGTTATGATGATGAGATGACAAGCCACTGTGTTGGTTCCATTCCCGAATTGTTTGATGGGAACCCGCCTTTCAAAGGACGTGGCGCAGTATCGTTTGCGATGAATGTAGCAGAAATACTGCGTGTCTTAAAACTACTGTCTAAGTATTATTAAAAAAGGAGGAACGAAGATGAAAGTTTTAATGTTTGGATGGGAATTCCCTCCCAAAATATATGGTGGTCTTGCGGTTGCTTCTTATGGAATAACTAAAGGATTGAGTCTGCAAGGTGATATGGAGACGATTTTCTGTATGCCTAAACCTAGCGGCGAAGAAGAGAAGTTCTTGAAAATAATCGGTATGAATCAAGTACCCATCGTGTGGCGTGATGTCCACTATGACTACTTGAAATCACGTTTGTTGGAAATGACACCGGAAGAATATTACTCCTTCCGCGATCATATCTATGCTGATTTTTCTTATATGCATGTGAATGATTTGGGATGTATGGAATTTGCAGGTGGTTATCCCGGGAACTTGCACGAAGAAATTAATAATTTCTCGATCATTGCCGGAGTCGTAGCCCGTCAGCAGGAGTTTGATATCATTCATGCGCATGACTGGCTGACTTACCCTGCCGGAGTACATGCCAAAATGGTTAGCGGAAAGCCGCTTTGCATCCATGTGCATGCTACGGATTTTGACCGTTCTCGTGGCAAAGTCAATCCTACTGTTTATTCGATTGAGAAGAATGGTATGGATCATGCCGATTGTATCATGTGCGTATCCGAGCTTACTCGTCGCACTGTTATTAACGAGTATCATCAGGACCCCAGAAAGGTATTTGCAATGCATAATGCTGTTTATCCATTGTCGCAGGAACTGCTGGATATTCCGCGTCCCGATCACTCAAAAGAAAAGGTGGTCACTTTCCTCGGACGTATTACGATGCAGAAAGGACCGGAATATTTTGTAGAAGCTGCTGCGCTTGTATTGCAGCGTACTCGTAATATTCGTTTTGTAATGGCGGGGTCGGGCGATATGTTGAATGCCATGATTAACTTGGTTGCTGAACGTGGTATTGCCGATCGATTCCACTTCCCGGGCTTCATGAAAGGCAGACAGGTATATGAGGTTTATAAGAACAGTGATGTATTTGTCATGCCGTCCGTCTCTGAACCTTTCGGTATCGCTCCGCTGGAAGCTATGCAGTGTGGAACACCTTCCATCATTTCTAAGCAATCTGGATGTGGCGAGATTCTTGATAAGGTGATAAAAACTGACTATTGGGATATTCATGCGATGGCTGACGCTATCCATTCTCTGTGTACCAATCCGTCTCTTTTCGAATATCTCAAAGAAGAGGGAAAGAAGGAAGTAGATGGGATTACGTGGGAAAAAGTTGGCTTGAGAATCCGTGCTCTCTACGAGTCTGTGTTAAGAAACTATGGTAAATAACAAAACAATAAATAAAAATGAGAACTATCTGTCTTTATTTTGAAATACATCAAATTATCCATTTGAAACGTTATCGTTTCTTCGATATTGGTAATGACCATTATTATTATGATGATTATGCCAACGAAACGGGTATGAATGAGGTCGCTGAACGTTCGTATATTCCTGCTCTCAATACATTGATTGAGATGGCGAAAAATTCGGGGGGGGCTTTTAAAGTAGCGCTTTCTATCTCGGGAGTAGCCTTGGAACAATTGGAAATTCATGCTCCGGCAGTCATTGATTTATTGCACCAGTTGAATGAAACTGGGTGTTGCGAGTTCTTATGTGAGCCTTATTCTCATGGCTTGTCTTCACTGGCCAACGAGGATTGCTTCCGTGAAGAAGTACTTCGTCAACGTGATAAGATGAAACAGATGTTTGGCAAAGAACCGAAAGTGTTCCGCAATTCTAGTCTGATTTATTCTGATGAAATTGGTGGATTGGTAGCTTCTATGGGCTTCAAGGGAATGTTGACGGAAGGTGCTAAACATGTGTTGGGATGGAAGAGCCCGCATTATGTTTATCACTGTAATCAGGCTCCAAGTCTTAAGCTCTTGTTGCGGGATTTCAAACTCTCTGACGACATCAGTTTGCGTTTCTCTAATTCGGAGTGGGCGGAATATCCTTTGTTTGCTGATAAGTATATTAATTGGATCGATGCATTGCCACAAGAAGAACAAGTCATCAATATCTTCATGGAATTGAGCGCACTTGGTATGGCTCAACCGTTATCTTCCAATATTCTTGAATTTATGAAGGCACTGCCGGAATGTGCAAAAGCTAAGGGAATCACGTTCTCTACGCCGACGGAAATCGTAACGAAGCTGAAATCAGTGTCGCAGCTTGATGTTGCCTATCCGATGTCATGGGTGGATGAAGAAAGAGATACTAGTTGTTGGCTGGGTAATGTCATGCAACGTGAGGCTTTCAATAAACTGTATAGTGTAGCCGAACGTGTTCATTTATGTGATGATCGTCGTATTAAGCAGGATTGGGATTACTTGCAGGCCAGCAATAACTTCCGTTTTATGACAACGAAGAACAATGGTATGTGGTTGAACCGTGGTATCTATGATTCTCCTTATGATGCTTTCACCAACTATATGAATATTTTGGGTGACTTTATCAAACGGGTAGATGCATTATATCCTGCCGATGTAGACAGTGAAGAACTAAATTCTTTGTTGACTACCATTAAGAATCAAGGGGATGAGATTACTGAATTGGAAAAGATATTGGCTAAATTACAGGCAAAAGTAGAAGCGGCAAAGAAAACGGCAGTCAAAAAGGCTACTAATGCTAAAGAGCCGGTAGTGAAAGAGGCCCCTGCTACTAAATCAAAACCTGCTGCAAAGAAAGCTGAAGTAAAGAAAGCAACAGCCGAGCCGAAGAAGGCTACGGGGAAAGCTAAGAAGGTTACAGCTAAATAAAAAGTATAAGGTTTATTATATGGAACCGTGAGTGAGATAAAATCAAACTCGCGGTTTTTTTATAGTAGGAATTGAGGATTGTAATGAATGTCTTTACAATATAAAGAGTGAAATTATCTTTGGAGGCTTCCTCTGAAGAATCTATAAAAAGAATGGCACAGATTACATTAGTAGAGTAATCTGTGCCATTCTTTTTATAGATTCTTTTATTTATCTTCTATTTCGATTTTGTTCCGAAGTTAGTAGAAACAACTTCAAGTTTTAGTAAATACTCTGGATATAAAGGGTTACCTTGAACATCTTGTATACTTCCTTTACTGCCTCCTTTTAAACGTGCATAACCAGGTTTTAAATCATGCTGTATACTAATAATATTATTGGAACCATAGTAACTATTATTTGAAGAGGAGTCTTTGGTCACAAGTACTGGGATAAGTACGAATTTATTCCATTCACTTAACTTTTCCCAATCTATAATATTATTAACAAGCTCATCTTTACTATTTCCTTCCGAGTCAGTTATTTTAATTGTTATAGATCCCTTTTCACGTATTTCCTTCTCTGCTTTTTCTCTATCTGATAAACAATCATTTATCATTTGAGTGATATTATTGAATGTATATTGAGTAAAGCTGGTTGTGGTAGGAGTAAATAGAGATGAAGTTATGCCATCACTTAGTTGGTTGTCTTTGAAGAAACTGTCTTTGTACTTTTTGCGTATCAATAAAACGTTACTAGGGGTAGACATTCCAACTTCTTATCATTGGTTTCGTTATAGATCGGTATTCCTAACTTTACAGCATTTAGTGTATCACCTTGGAGTTTTTCCGCTATTTGACTAACAGGAATGGTTACTTGAGTGAATATTCCTGCTGGACTCTTTAGATATGTCCAAGTATCTTCATCAATACATTTTTGAATAGCATCCTTGTCATTATCTAATTGATTGGCTTGGATAACTTCACGAGTAGTAGCAAAAGTCCGATAGCCATAATAAGTGGAGTCTTTATATTCTGTGTCTCCCTCTTCTAATACTTTCTTTTTCAATTTAACACCTGTAAGTGTGTCAACTGCATAGCATTTATACACTACATTCATTTGAGCTTGGTCTATGTAAAGTACTGTACCATCGCCGTAATCACTCTTTACATAAATTCCCTTAAAAATCTTTCTAAACTCCTTATTGTCAAAATTGACACCTAACTCGTTGGCTCTTTTAATAATTTCTTTTCCAATTTCTTTAGCAGCTTTATCTCTGAAAGAAACGTGTACGCTGGGAACATATGTACTAAGTTTACGAATGGAGTCTTTTACTGAAAGATCAACAGCTGTATAAGCTTTCGTTCCTAATAGACTGTTATCAGTATTTGCATCGTAATAATCCTCTGGAGTAATATCTGTATAATAGGCGTTCTTTGTATCTAAATTTTCATTTAATGCATAGACACTTAAACGGCAAGCTGTTAATGAGTCTCCAAAGTAACTGCTATACCATAGGTAAAGTTCAATTGTATGGATGTTACCAATGATTTTATCTTTATCATCACGTATGAAAGTGACATCTTTATTATCTTCATTATCGTCCCCTACCATTATTTGAGTAGCTTTCCCTTTGCTGTCTAAAGCTGTCCCATTGTATACTCCAGGGAATGTCATTCCTGACGGACAGTTGAGTTCTGCTAAGAAACCTGCCTGATAAGTTCCGAATGTTTCATCAGTGAACTTACCTACATACCCCACATTAGTCATTGCATATATCTTACCGGCATGAACGGATTCTGTAGTCACATCAAAGGTAGATAGCTTTCCATTGATATTCTGGTCGCTTCCCGGAAACATTCCCAATCCCAGTCCGGCAGTGTTATCATCACAACCCCAAAAAGTGATTGCCAGTAAAGCTATTAAGGCGTATTTTGCTTTCATGATCGTCGTATCTTGATTTTTTTTATTCTTCTTCGTTTGCAGTAGCATCCCATACCTGATCGTAGAACTCGTTGCAGGCATCTGCATAGTTTTCCGGGTTCTGGTAGTCAAGTACCAATTTGCCAGATTGGCGGGCATATTCAATAATAGACTCGTCTACTTTTTCGCTGTTTTGTATGACTCCATCCGAATAATCAACAGCGAGTTTGCACAGAGCAGCATAGTCTACCGGCTCTTTCAAATCACCTAAATCTTTTTTGGAAATACCTTTCAGCATCAATTTGGCTGCGAAATCATCGCTAAGTGTATTCTTGAAGTCATCTTCATAAACAGAGAATACCACTTTGGCATCGCGGAAAGAAGGTTCGTCTTTATAGGCTTTCTTTATATAAAGAGGAGCTAGAGCTGTCATCCAGCCATGACAGTGAATGACATCAGGACACCAGCGAAGTTTTTTCACTGTTTCCAATACGCCGCGTGCGTAGAAAACGGCACGACTATCATTATCTTCATATTCTACACCATTTTCGTCCGCTGTCTGCATACGATTCTGGAAATAATCATCGTTATCGATGAAATATACCTGCATGCGTGCGGATTGGATAGATGCAACTTTTATAATCAAGGGGTGGTCAGTATCGTCGATGATCAGGTTCATACCGGAGAGGCGGATCACTTCGTGCAGCTGGTTTCTGCGCTCATTGATATTTCCCCATTTAGGCATAAAGGTTCTGATTTCACGGCCTTTTTCTTGTATCGCCTGTGGAAGGTTTCTACCTATATTGGCCATTTCGGATTCTGAAACGTAAGGTGTAATCTCTTGAGTAATAAATAAAACTTTATTCGCCTTTGTCATAATAACAATAGTTCACTATAATATTCTGCAAAGATACGAAAAAAAAGACACATTAAATAAGATATTCTTTCTTTATGTGGCAAATATTAGTTTATTTTGCAGAGTTTTTGCAAACGAGTAAAACATAAACCAATTGACGAAAATGAAAGTAGTGCACACTATCAAGGACTTACAGGCAGAATTGACTGCCTTGAGAGCCCAAGGTAAAAAGGTGGGACTGGTTCCTACAATGGGTGCTTTACATGCGGGACATGCATCTCTGGTAAAGCGCAGCGTAAGTGAGAATGGTGTAACTGTTGTGAGTGTTTTTGTGAATCCCACACAGTTTAACGATAAAAACGATTTAGAGAAGTATCCGCGTACATTAGATGCAGATTGCCGTTTGTTGGAAGAATGCGGAGCAGATTTCGCTTTTGCTCCTTCGGTAAGCGAAATGTATCCGGAACCGGATACCCGTCAATTTAGCTATGCACCATTAGATACGGTGATGGAAGGTGCTTTCCGTCCGGGGCATTTTAACGGTGTTTGCCAGATTGTCAGTAAACTGTTTGATGCCGTACAGCCGGACCGCGCATATTTCGGAGAGAAGGATTTTCAGCAGTTAGCAATTATTCGTGAGATGGTTCGACAATTGAAATATAACCTTGAAATTGTGGGTTGTTCAATTGTGCGTGAGGAAGACGGACTGGCATTGAGTAGCCGGAATAAACGTTTATCGGCAGAAGAACGTGAAAATGCTTTAAATATTTCCCGGACCTTATTTAAAAGTCGTAACTTTGCAGCCACTCACACAGTGAGCGAGACGCAAAAGATGGTAGAAGATGCAATCGAAGCTGCTCCGGGTTTGCGCATGGAGTATTTTGAGATTGTAGACGGAAACACATTGCAGAAAATTAGTAATTGGGAAGATACTTCCTATGCAGTTGGATGCATCACAGTATTCTGTGGAGAAGTCCGGCTGATTGATAATATTAAATATAAAGAATAACTAAAAAGACGAAACCTTATGATGATTGAAGTGTTGAAGTCGAAAATTCATTGTGCACGTGTCACAGAGGCCAATCTGAACTACATGGGTAGTATCACGATTGATGAAGACCTGTTGGATGCTGCAAACATGATTGCGGGAGAGAAAGTGTATATCGCTGATAATAACAATGGTGAACGCTTTGAAACCTACATTATCAAAGGTGAACGCGGTTCGGGTAAAATTTGCCTGAATGGTGCTGCTGCCCGCAAGGTGCAACCGGATGATATTGTTATAATCATGTCCTATGCATTGATGGATTTTGAGGAAGCCAAGTCGTTTAAACCGGCTGTAATCTTCCCCGATCCTGCGACGAACAAAGTGGTAAAGTAGAAAGTATCTTTGATATTTGAAATAAGAAAAGCCCCGTTTACATTTTGTAGACGGGGCTTTTCTTATTTTATTTTTATGCCGGGGGACGAGTGATGTTCCGCCCACGTGTGAGTTGGTTTTAGCCCACCTGTTAATAAGCGGCAATTAGTTACCGGCGTTTGCCTTCAATTGTTCATTCATGGCGGCAGCGGCTTTACGGCCATCGCCCATTGCCAGAATAACAGTAGCTCCACCGCGAACGATATCGCCTCCTGCATAAATCATAGGGATGGAAGATTCCATGTTGTCATCCACAGTGATGGTTCCTTTTCGTCCTAATTCCAGTCCTTTGATGGAGCTTGGAACAATTGGGTTAGGGGATACTCCGACGCTGACAATTGCCAGGTCGATATCAATTGTTTCTGTTGCTCCCGGGATGGCTACAGGACTACGACGTCCGGAAGCATCCGGCTCGCCTAATTCCATCTTTTGCAAAATAACCTGTTTTACGCAACCTTGTTCATCAGCAATATATTCGATCGGATTATGTAGTGTAAGGAATTCAACTCCTTCTTCTTTAGCATGTTTTACTTCCTCGATACGTGCAGGCATTTCCTCTTCCGAACGGCGATAGATAATGATAGCGCGCTCTGCACCAAGACGTTTGGCAGTACGAACAGAGTCCATCGCTGTATTACCACCACCGATTACTGCTACGTTTTTACCGAAAGCTACCGGAGTGTCCGAATCTTCACTGGCAGCGTCCATCAGATTAACGCGAGTGAGGTATTCGTTGGACGACATGATATTGATGGAATTCTCTCCCGGGATATTCATAAAGTTAGGCAGCCCGGCGCCGGAAGCCACAAATATTCCTTTGAAACCTTCAGCTTTCAAGTCCTCTACGCCGATTGTTTTTCCTACGATACAGTCTTTGATGAAGTTAACCCCCATCTTGCTAAGGTTATCGATTTCTACGTCTACAATCTTGTTTGGCAAACGGAATTCTGGAATACCATATTTCAACACACCACCAATCTCATGCAATGCTTCGAATACAGTTACATCATATCCATATTTAGCCATATCTCCGGCAAATGCCAATCCTGCAGGTCCCGAACCGATCACAGCTATTTTGATGCCGTTCTTCTCTGCAATGACAGGTACGGAGATTTGCCCGCTTTCACGTTCGTAATCAGCTGCGAAACGTTCCAGATAACCGATAGCGACGGGCTTTTCATTCATTTTCAAATGAATACATTTTGATTCGCATTGTTTTTCTTGTGGACACACACGACCGCAAACAGCCGGAAGCGCACTTGTTTCTTTCAATGTTTTAGCAGCTTCAAGAAACTCTCCACGTTCGATATTCTTAATGAAGCGAGGAATATCAATACCTACCGGACAGCCTTCCATACATCCCGGATTAGCACAGTCGAGACAGCGTTTAGCTTCTGTAACAGCCTGTTCTGCTGTTAATCCTTGATTTACTTCCTCTTTACGGCTGTGTGAACGATATTCAGCGTCAAGCTCGTTCATTTCTACACGGGGAATGGCCGTACGTTCTTTCGGTTTCATTGATTTGCGTAATTCCTGTCTCCAGGCTGCATTACGGCTTTTCTCGTCGATTTCTTTGGTTGCTTCACATTCCGGTTGCAGTTTATGCATTTCTTCGCGCTCGATATTTTTGAACGCGCCCATACGTTTCAGCATTTCATCAAAATTCACTTGGTGACCGTCGAATTCAGGACCGTCTACACAAACGAATTTAGTTTTTCCTCCTACAGTGATACGGCAAGCACCACACATACCAGTTCCATCCACCATGATGGTGTTCAATGAAACATCAGTCGGAATTTCATATTTCTTAGTCAGCAAGCAAACGAACTTCATCATGATGGCAGGGCCGATAGCGAAGCATTTGTCCACTTTCTCGCGTTTGATAACTTCTTCTACGCCTTCTGTCACCAGACCTTTACGACCGTAAGAGCCGTCATCTGTCATGATAATTACTTCGTCAGAGCTTTCACGCATTTCTTTTTCTAAAATAATCAGGTCTTTGTTACGTCCGGCCAATACAGTGATAACACGGTTGCCGGCTGCTTTCAAAGCCTGTACGATAGGAAGCATCGGAGCTACGCCTACACCACCACCAGCGCAGACTACTGTTCCGAATTTCTCTATATGGGTAGCTTGTCCGAGCGGGCCTACTACGTCAGTGATGTAATCGCCTTCATTCAGTTCACAGAGACGGGTAGAAGAAAGCCCGACTTCCTGCACTACCAGAGTAATGGTACCTTTTTTGAGGTCAGAACCTGCGATAGTCAATGGCATACGTTCTCCTTTTTCACCTACACGCACGATGACAAAGTGTCCGGCCTTACGGGATTTAGCAATTAAAGGAGCTTCAATTTCAAATTTGAATACTTTTTCAGAAAAGCGTTCCTTGCTAATGATTTTGTTCATTATCTAATTAATTTGTTGTTTTTATTACGTAACTGCTATCAGAATGATATAAATTTTGGCAAAGATACAGCTAATTTACGAAATATAAAAGAAAAGCCACTCTTTTGATGAGTGGCTCTCTGTATATGGGTACTTTTATTAGTCTGTCATGCCAAGTCTTAGTCTATCATGTCAAAGCCGCAATACGGAACCAATGCTTTCGGAATTCTGATACCTTCCGGAGTCTGGTTGTTTTCGAGTAGGGCAGCAACGATGCGTGGTAATGCTAATGCTGAACCGTTCAGTGTGTGGCAGAGTTCGGTTTTCTTTTCTGCATTACGGTAACGGCATTTCAGGCGGTTGGCCTGGTAAGTGTCGAAATTGGATACGGAACTTACTTCCAACCAACGCTTCTGTGCTTCAGAATATACTTCGAAGTCGAAGCAAAGAGCAGCAGTGAAACTCATATCTCCACCGCAAAGACGGAGGATACGATAGGGGAGTTCCAGTTTTTGCAACAGTCCTTCTACATGGTTAAGCATTTCCTGATGAGATTGTTTAGAATGCTCCGGTTTGTCGATACGAACCAATTCTACTTTGGAGAACTCGTGCAGGCGATTCAGGCCACGTACATCTTTACCATAAGAACCTGCTTCGCGACGGAAACATTGTGTATACGCACAATTCATTATAGGCAATTGTTTCTCTTCCAGAATCACATCACGGTAGATATTAGTTACGGGAACTTCCGCTGTCGGGATCAGGTATAAATCATCTACTTCACAATGATACATCTGTCCTTCTTTGTCCGGAAGCTGTCCGGTGCCATAGCCGGAAGCAGCGTTGACTACTGTCGGCGGCATGATTTCGGTATATCCGGATTTGCGTGCTTCATCCAGGAAGAAGTTGATAAGGGCGCGTTGAAGTTGTGCTCCTTTACCTTTGTATACTGGGAAACCCGCACCTGTGATTTTTACGCCCAGGTCGAAGTCTATTAAATCATATTTCTTTGCCAGTTCCCAGTGGGGGAGTGCATCTTTAGGAAGTTCGGTTTCCATACCTCCCATTTTTTCTACGACGTTATCTTCGGCACCTACGCCTTCCGGTACGCTGTCATAAGGTATGTTTGGGATGGTATAAAGTACATTCTGCATATCAGTTGCAGCCTGTGTCATGGCAGCATCCAGCTCTTTGTTGCCTTCTTTTAGTTCGGCAACGCGGGCACGTGCAGTTTCAGCTTCCTCTTTTTTGCCTTCTTTCATCAGTTGACCGATGGTGCGCGAAAGTGAGTTAACCTCTGCCAGGTTTTTATCTAATTCATTTTGTGTGCTACGTCTCTTGTTGTTAAGAGCGATCACCTGATCGATCGTTTCCTTTGCATTCTTGAAATGCTTCTTTTCCAGTCCGCGGAGTACCGCCTCTGTGTTTTCTGTAATTTGTTTAATGGTAAGCATATCTATACTTTTTATGAAAAACCTTTTTTTAAGTCTACAAAGATAGATAAAAAAATAAACGATATTACACTTCTGTAATATTTTGGCAATAATAAGGATGGAAAAAATGAAAAATATCCATGAGGTGAATATTTGAATGTTAAAAAGGCGTATACTTATCAGGCGATAAAGTATGTTTTGATATAAAAAGAAAGGAGATACAATCTTATGGATTGCATCTCCTTGTCTTAACTATTTTCAGTCCGGATAATTATGCTTCTGTTGCAGGAACGATAGAAACATATCTTCTATCTTCTTTACCTACTTTGAAATTAACTGTTCCGTCTACTAAAGCGAAAAGAGTGTGGTCTTTACCCATTCCGATGTTTTCACCCGGGTGGAATTCAGTACCTCTTTGACGAACGATGATGTTACCTGCTTTGCAAGCTTCGCCACCAAATATCTTAACGCCTAATCTCTTGCTCTGTGATTCGCGGCCGTTCTTAGAACTACCGACACCTTTCTTATGTGCCATTTCTTCTTACTTTTTAATTGATTAAGCTACTACTTCTGTAATTGTTAATTCAGTGAACTGTTGACGGTGACCGTTCAGTTTTCTGTGTCCTTTTCTTCTTTTCTTGTGGAAAACAAGAACTTTGTCGCCTTTAACCAAGTTTGAAACAACCTGGCAAACAACTTTAGCGCCTTCTACGGTAGGAGCACCTACTGTAACGTTTCCGTCTTTGTCTACCAAAAGAACTTTTTCAAATTCTACTGTTGAACCGTTTTCTGCACCTTCGATGTGGTGAACGAACAACTTTTGACCAGCTTCTGCTTTAAACTGCTGACCGTTAATTTCTACAATTGCGTACATCTTATATATAATGTATAAGTTAGCTCCGGCGGGTGGTCTTTAATCACTTAAAGAGCTCTTTATCGAACCCGTTGCGGAATAATCGGGCACAAAAGTACTATTTTTATTCGTTCCCGACAAATATTTCTTTTATTTTTTGTAGGAGATAAAATGATTACAGCAAATAAATGAGCATTTTAACTCTCATTGCAGCCTATTGGACCAACTCTCCCAAATTCTGCATGATGATTTTGTGTGGATAAATGCGAAGCTCCTCGGCTGTTGTCATTCCATTCAATACGCCGGCAAAATCTACTCCTGCATTTCGGGCCGTTTCGGCATCTACCGTGCTATCTCCGATATACAAAGTTTCTTCGGGTGTACTTCCCAAATGTTCCAAAGCAAATAGTACCCCTTCCGGTGAAGGTTTCGGTGCTTTTACATCTTCTCCTCCCACAACTATATCGAGAAAATCCTTTGGCAGATATTCTTCCAGATAACTCAATATCCGGAAGCGATACTTGGTAGAGATAATTCCGACGCGGGCACCCCGTTTCTTCAATTCTTTCAGTGTAGATAATGTATCAGGGAAAAGACGGGTATTTACATTCATGTGTACATCAGCTTCCTGTCTGTATTCCTGCCGGAAAGATTCTAACTGTTCCGGGTCGGTAATTCCGGTAAGGATACTGAATGATTCTTCCAGTGTTTTGCCGATCGTGCGCTTGATAGCTTCATCGGTAACGGTTAAATACTGGTGCCGGGTGAGCACAATTCTGAAACATTTAACGATACCACGCGACGAATCGGCTAATGTGTAGTCGAAATCGAATAAATAGGTTTTGTAGTTCATTGGGGAAAACTTTTCCGCAAAAGTACTAAATACTTTTCTTATTTCACAGGTTCTACTGTGTATCCTTGGCTTTTTAGTAACTTTAATAATCCTTTTTCCCCGGGAAGGTGCAGGGCGCCTACCGCAACAAAAGTCGGAGCGGTTTTCATGATAGCCGGTAATTTTTCAGCCCATATTTTATTACGGTTGTAAATAAGGGCATCTTCTTCGCTGGGAAGTGCGTCGCATTGATTGCCTTTGCGCTCTTCGCTGATTTTGAACATAGTGTTCAAATCCTGTTTCATGTAAGCGTTCGTGAGCTTTTTCAGGTTTTCTACTTCTGCTTCTATATTATTAAGAGTGCACATGAGTAGCTGTGCTTGTCGTTGTAGTGACTACCGTTGAAAAGCAGGTTGAATTGGAATTCGGCAGTTTCCAGACCGTCCACCTTTTTTCCGTTTTGGGCGGCTTGGCTTTGAAAGAACGTGTCGAGTTGTTCTTGCGGGTTGAACTTTCCTACGTGTTTTATGTAAGCCATCACCACTACATTATTCAACAGGAAGGCAGGTTTTAGTTTTGGAGCCATATTTAAGTCTACCATCAGGTTTTCTTTGCAGAATTTGTTAGCAGTCTCAAAGTCTTCCGGAGAAAGGAGGGAGGTCAGTGTGGTATCACTTTCAATCATCATTGCTTTTTGCATCTTTCCCATGGTAGCGGGCGACTGCATTTCCGACATTTTCAGTTCTCCATACACTTGTTGCGTTTCATTCATCGCTTTTTGAAGTCCGGCAATGCTGTCCATGATGCTGAATGGTGCCAGGTGATGAGTGCCTATGATGTAGGAAGGTTGGGTCAGTCCGTTACCGGACACTTTCCATAAAAGTTGTGCATTGGCACTGAATGCCACACAGATAAATATAATTGCTCCGATGAATGATTTCATAATTTTATATCATTAGAAGTTGATAATTAACGTATTCTGCCTCCGCTTATCCAGTGTTTGGTATAATAACTCTCGTTCAAGTTGCTGACGATCACTCCTTTACTGGTACTGGAATGAATGAACTTTCCGTTTTTCAGATAAATACCCACATGAGCAACTTTCTTTTTTGAACGGCTACTGGTAAAGAATACCAAGTCTCCTTCCCGAAGGTTTCGCTTAGCGACCTTATTACTTTCTTTTTTCAAGTCCTCTGTATTGCGTGGCACTTGGGTGCGGTATACCTTTCGATACACTTGATAAACCAGCCCCGAACAATCTGTTCCTCGTTTAGAATCACCCCCACCACGATAAGGAACCCCTATCCAGTCGGCTGCTTCGAGATAGAGCTTATGATTATCTTCCAGATTGACATCTACACCTAATAAAATAGAAGCTCGTGCCAATGCTTGATAGTCCAGCCGGGGAGCGGAAGTGCGACAGGAACTAAATATAGCAGCCAGCCCAACTAATAGATAGATAAATCTTAATTTTGCCTTCATCAACTGTATCTCAATCATTAATTATCAACCCCGTCAATCATAACTCATAAATCATAATTCATAACTCATAAATCTCCCTCACTCTTCTTCTACATTAAAATAATCCTCCAGTTCTTTTTCTGCGGAGTTATCTTCGTTGATAATATCCCGGATGATGACCCCGTGTTCCAGTAAAGCGATCCGTGGACATACATCTACGGTATGATTGAGGTTGTGACTGGATATGATAACCGTAGCCTGATGCTCCTCGTTGTATTTCTTGAGCAGATGTTTAATGATAGACTGCGAACTTGGATCAAGGAAATTGAACGGTTCATCCAAGATTAATAATTGCGGATAATGAAGCATGGCGGAGATTATCCCGATCTTTTGCTTGTTACCGGCAGAGTAGTTGCGAATTAATTTTTTGTGTCCGATTACTTCTCCGCTCATAAAGCGTTCGAAAGGGACAAGTCGTTCGTCTACTTCTTCTTTTTTGAGTCCATACATTTTCCCGATGAAATAGAAATATTCTTCCGGAGTGAGATAATCGATCAGGAAGCCATCGTCAATGAAAGCACCGGTAATGCTTTTCCAGTCTTCACTCTGGCTGACATCAATATCATTTATAATCACTTTTCCATCGTCTGCTTTCAGCAGATCCAACATCAATCGGAAAAGAGTTGTTTTACCGGCACCGTTGTTACCCACCAATCCGAGCATGTCGCCTTGATTGATTTCGTAATGTTCTATGTCTACGGCAACCTTTTCACCGAAATTCTTTTTAAGTTTATCAATGGTAATCATGATCTTCAATGTTTATATAGTTAATGATTCATGAACGTTTATTGGCGGCTGTCTCTGAAGCCTTCCATATTTTCGTACCGCCGTTTCATGAAGCGATGATATACATTTTTTATCCATAAAGGAGAGGTCAGAGTAAATCCGAGACCAATCACTAACAGGATTGTGTAAGTGATTGTTTCTCCCAAAAGTGCATTTAACAGGCTATATAAGATAAGCGGTACGCCGAAAGCACCGAAATTGACCAACATCTGTATGGCGCTATTGTTTTGTCGGCTTGTTACTTTTTCGTTCAGAGGTACTGTCTGTTTGTTGTAAACAGTCAGTTGGAAGAAACAGAAATAAATAAAGCCAATGGTATAGAAAAACCAGGCAAAAGCACCCAGTAAGGTAAGTTTGTTCATGATGATAGCGGGGATCATCAGTATGAAAGGTATAATCTCACCAATACTGTATGTGTAATATTTAGCTTTCAGCAAACTCATAATCGATTCTTTGCGAGACATCAGACCATCAATGTAGTTGCCTTCAAATGACATTATCTGTGAAAGGATAATCATTCCGAATACGGCAAAGTTATACACACAAATAAAAGAGGTCATGAAATTACCGTCATAGACACTGGAAAAGCTAAGTGCAACGGAGAAAGCTACAATTACGATAGAGATATTGCGTAGTGCACCTTTGCAGCGGCGGTTGCGTAAGAGCATTTTCAGTTCCAGCCTCATATATTCGCCCACTTCTCCGTAACGTTCGAAGAATTTATATTCGGAGACGTGTTTTATTTGGGTATCATCCACTTTGGCTAGCTCTGCATAAATCAGCCCGGACATGATTTTGCGGTTAATCAGCCATAAAAGGGCAATCACAAGTATGGTGCCGAGAAAATAGAAAATGTTTCCTTGTATATATCCGTCTCCCAGATCCATGAAGAAATAGAAGAGGGGACTATCTTCGGGAATAAAAAGAAGGCAGCCTATTCCACCGTAGAAAGCGATAGGTAATAGAATCCACCAAATACGTTCGTTGATAAGAGTGCGGCAAAGCAAGTACCAGTAATTGTTGGCAATAATTAATAGCAGGATACCGATAAGATAGGTGATAACACCGGAGATACCGAAAAACTTGGTAATAGTGATGAAGGAAAAAGGGACAAACAGAAACAACCAGAACAGGTTGAACAGACTTAGTCCCGAGCGGATCAGTAAAAAGTCGATGACACGAATTCGTTTAACCGGCAACAGGAGGTAAGGTTTTACCTCCTGTGTCGGTGTTTTTTGTAACGGAACACGCAACAGGAAGTCCAGTGCCAGGATAAAGATCAGAACCACTGCGTCATTACATGATATGGTTCCCGGTTGGGAACCATATCTGAAAAACCGAACGCGAACGTCGTACCGAAAAATATCAGGTAACCGGCCCAAAATGCGCCCATGACATAACCGAGTATTTTAGCAACTTTGTTCTTTTCATACATCGGGTGCCGTTTGGCGGCGAGCCTTCCATGTTTACGTAATTCGTTGAATATCATCATTCAGTAGATATACTAGAGAAATATTTATTTGTTTTCTTCCGGTACAGTCATAATGACTTGAATTTCGTTGTTCTGTTTCAGCAACTTGGCAAGGAAGTCTTGTACTTCTTTTGCAGTGATGCTGTTGACCAACTTTTCATAGTCTTTTGTATTATCGACACCGGTGTAGAAGTATTCGTCCATGTTATTGAGCCAGTAGCCATTTTCTTTTTGGGCGTCTTTATACTTCTTCAGCATATATTCTCTGATCTTCTGCATGTGTTCGGCAGACGGACCTTCTTTGGCCATTTTGTGGAGTTGTTCCACAACGATAGCAGAAAGGTGGTCTTTCTTGGCAGGATCAGTCTGGAATACGATTTGAAGAACCAATTCTTCTTTCGGATATTTACCCAGGCTGCCGTTACAGCTTACGCCGTATGTACCACCTTCTTTTTCACGGATTTCTGCTGTGTAAACCAAATCCAAAGCCTGATCTAAGAAGCTAAGCAGGACGTTGTTGCGCAAGTCGTATTTGCAACTACCGCTATAAAGGAACATGATGGTAGCCATCGGAGTTTCCTGTGCTTTTGCGAATACATTCTTGATCTGTCCTTTACGGATATCCATGTGATTGTCCTTGAAAGTCTCTTTACGGTTGATAGATGGCAGGCTACCCAGATATTTGGCGATCAACGGTTTCATCGTTGCCAAGTCTACATTTCCCACCAGGTAGAAAGTAAAGTCGCTTGCGTCTTTGTAGCGGTCTTTGTACATTTCGAGAATACGGTCGTAGTTGATCTGGTCTACCATATATTCTTTCATTCGGATAGCACGCGGATGATGACCATATAATACACTTGTAATAGTGTCACTGAAAGCAGTCATCGGGTTGGCATCCGCATTTTGAAGTTCGGCTTTCAAGCGGTTCTTGTAAGATTCGAATGCTTCATTGTCCTTGCGTGGAGAAGTGAAAGTCAGATAAGTGAGTTGCATCATTGTCTCAAAATCTTTCGGTGCACAGCTACCGGAAACCGTTTCTGTTGTATTACCGATACCGGCAGCCACGTTTGCACGTTTACCGGCAAGAGCTTTGCCCAAGTCAACCTTGCTGAAATTACCGATACCACCCACCAGCTACTCCGTTTAATTGAGCAATATTGATGATCTCTTCGTTCGGGAATATGCTCGTACCACCGAAACTTACCCCTTTCATAACAATTTGGTCAGCTTTGAAATCAGTAGGCTTCACATATACAGTTACACCGTTGGAAAGCACTAACTTAGTCGTACCATAAATGTCTCCGGCTTTTTCAGAAACAATTTTGCCACCTTTCAGTTCTTCCGAGATCAGCGGTTCGTTAGAGACTTTGTCTTCATAAGGCTTCAAGTCAAATGACTTCATTTGTTTCAGCAGAGCGGCAATCTCTTCTTTAGTAGGATATTTCACTCCTTCTTTTTCCGGACCGGCCAACAGAACTACCTGGTTATTATCAGTAATCAGTTGTTGCATGATCTGGTTAACAGCTTCTACCGGAATATTCGGAGCCAGTTTGTTCAGGAGCGTATATTCAACTTCGATTCCCGGAATCGGTTCTTTATCAAGGAAGTTGTTAACGTATTCGTTGACATAAGAGCCGCTTTTGGTTTTTTCGCGTTCGTTGTAAGCAGATTCTACGGCTTGCAGATAGTTGGCGCGTGCGCGGTCATATTCTGTTGGTGTAAATCCGAAGCGGCGTGCGCGTTCTGCTTCTTCCAGAATAGTCTTCGTAGCTAAATCGATTCCGTCGATTTTGCTGCTTGCGCTGATACTGAATGCTTCTTTAGTTTTGGCAAGGAAATATTCTCCATATTCTGCACCGGCACTTGTGAAAGGAGGATTAGCAGTCTGGCGAAGTTCGTTCAAACGGTTGTTCAGCATATTCATAGCCATGCTGACCATATAGCTCGTTGCGTAATAAGCGATGGTATTTTTCAAAGAATCCGGAGTCGCATCTTGTTTGAAGAAGATGTTGACAGAAGGATTTTTCACTTCTTTGTCGGTGCCGATATAGATCAGCGGTTCCTGATTGTCTGCTACCGGATAGTAGATACGTTCGGCCGGATTTACCGGAGCTTTTACGTCTGCGAATACTTTTTTAAGTTTGGCTTCAATTTCATCTACGTTGATGTCACCTACAATAACGATACCTTGCAGGTCCGGACGATACCATTTGGCGTAATAATCGCGGATATCCTGATACGGGAAGTTGTTGATAACGTCAATGCTTCCGATAGGCATACAGTCTGAATATTTAGAATCCGGATACATCGTAGACTGTGCATTGGTCATGATACGGAGCATGCCGCTGTTACGACTTCTCCATTCTTCGCGGATTACGCCACGTTCTTTGTCTATTTCCTTGTCAGCAAGGTCGATGGCACTCGACCAGTCGTGAAGGATAAGCAAGCATGAATCTACTACATTAATGTTTTCAGTCGGCACGTTGCTGATATTATATACCGTCTGATCGACGCTGGTATATGCATTCAGGTTTGTACCGAATTTGATACCTTTCGTTTCGCACCAAGGTATAATGCCAAGACCTGTCTCATCACCCGGGAAGTTTTTGGTTCCATTGAAAGCCATGTGCTCCAGGAAGTGAGCCAAACCACGTTGTTGCGGTTCTTCAAGGATAGAACCTACTTTCTGTGCGATGTAGAATTCTACTCGTTTTTCAGGAAGTGCATTGTGTCGAATGTAATAGGTAAGCCCGTTGTCCAGTTTACCGATGCGGACATTTTTGTCCACAGGCAGTTCTTGCATGGGTTGTGCAAGTACGAGCTGGAAATTGCAGCATATAAAAAGGACTGCAATAAATAATCCACGTAATAAATGTTTCATGTTCTATTTAGTTTAAATAAATATTTCTTTGTTATTTGTCGTCTTGTTTGGTTGTAAATCACAAATAGACAGGGAAAAGAGTTATTTTATAGCTTCCCGTATCCTGACTAACTTCGTTAACAGCCCTTCCAGGAGGTCTAACTTTAGCATATTGGCACCGTCACTTTTAGCTACCGCAGGATTCTCATGTGTCTCAATGAATATCCCGTCAGCACCCACAGCGATACCTGCTTTAGCTACAGTCTCTATCAGTTGTGGCATTCCACCGGTTACTCCACTGGTCTGGTTGGGCTGCTGCAGGGAATGGGTAACATCCAGAATAACCGGATAACCGAATGATTGCATTTCAGGGATGCCGCGATAGTCTACAACAAGGTCCTGATAACCGAAAGTCGTTCCGCGTTCGGTAAGCATCACATTTTTATTTCCGGCTTCCACCACTTTATCGGCAGCAAACTGCATTGCCAGCGGAGAAAGGAACTGTCCTTTTTTGATGTTAATTGTTTTTCCGGTTTTCGCTGCTGCAACCAACAAATCGGTCTGGCGGCAAAGGAAAGCCGGGATCTGAAGTACATCTACATATTCGGCTGCCATAGCTGCTTCATCTGCACTGTGAATATCTGTCACAGTCGGAACTCCGAAAGTTTCATGTACCTTTCTTAATACTTTGAGTGCTTTTTCGTCACCGATACCTGTAAACGAATCCAGGCGTGAGCGGTTAGCCTTGCGGTAAGAGCCTTTGAATACGTATGGAATTTGTAGAGCTTCGGTGATTTTTACTACTTGTTCGGCAATGCGCATTGCCATCTCTTCACCTTCTATAACGCATGGACTGCCAACAGAAAGAAGTTACCGGCAGGATTGTTCTTAAGTTCTATCATTTTTCTTAATCTAATTATAAGTTTATGTTTCGGGCATGGATTACGCGAACTATACGGCTTTTGCAGAGGTCGATTTACTAAAAACCGTGTAATCTGCGTAATCCGTGCCTGAATTTATCAATTTGGAATAATAAGTGTTGTTTTTTCCGAAAGCACCCCTACTTCCAGCGGGAAATGTCTGGGCAACAACCGCCCGTCCAAATCCACAGCGGCGTTTTGTGCCCGTAGTACTTTTACTTTCTTCGTCCGGTAGCTTTTCACTACCTTATGATTCAGGATTCTTCCCTGAATCAGCATCCATAGTCCGGAAATGATTTGCAGGAATTCCGGGCGGTAGATAACGGAGACATCCAGCCATCCGTTATAAGGAACGGCGCTAGGCGTCTGTCCCCATCCCCAGGCACTGCCTATGCATACGGTCATGATGCGTCCGCGGATATGTTCGTCGTTGATGCGGAGGTGCATCCTATAGAGTTTCCGTTCAAATATAAGAGAAAACAGGGCGGCCACGTAGGAAAGGAATTTCACCCCCCAGAAGCGTTTGGTCTGATCGGTGATTTTAACGATTCGTGCCCCCAGTCCGATATTAACAGCATTGAGGAAGTAGCGGCGTTGGTGTTCTTTTCCATCGTAGAAATTGCAGTACCCCACATCTATTTTCTTCAGCCGGTGATTAATGATACAGTCGACAGCCGGTTTATATTCGGTACTAAGCCCCCAATATTTGGCGAAGTCGTTTCCGATACCATTGGGAATCATGCCGAGAGCGATGTTTTCTTTATCTTCGGCATCGGATAGCATAATGCCGTTGATGGCATCATTTAATGCCCCATCACCGCCCACAATGACAATCGTGCGATAACCATTGTTGGCCAAAATCTTGGCGAGACGTTCCACCGAACCGAAACCTTCGGATTGTACATAGTCATAGTCCACGCCTTTACTGTCCATGTACTCCTTAATTTCTTTCCAGCGCTTTTTTACCTTTCGGGTACCAGCTTTCGGGTTGTAAATCACTCCCCATTTCTTTGGTTCTACACTCATATTCGTATATCTATCCTATTGTGTATTAAAAATCACACTATATAACTGACAAAGATACTAAATCCCTTCCAGTTTCTCTTTTACAAAAGCTATCTTTTCTTCCATCGGCAGTTCCGCATTCATCCAATGGATGGTAAATCCTCTTCTTTCCATGCCGCGAAACCAGGTCATTTGTCGTTTGGCAAACTGATGGATCGCAATTTCCAGACCGTTGAACATCTCTTCATAGGTTAGTTTTCCAATAACATACAATGTCAGGTATTTATATTCCAACCCATAATAGATTAAATCATCCGGCGCAATTCCTTGCTCGATCAATTGCCGCACTTCATCTACCATTCCTTCGTCCAACCGTTGTTTCAATCGGCGGGTGATCTTTTCACGACGCAGTTCCCGGTCAATATCCACTCCGATAATGAGGCTGTTCAATTCAGGAAACTCCCGTTCGGGAACCGGATGGGCAGCATAATATTCTTCAATCTCTATCGCACGGATAGCACGTTTCACGGTATCTACATCGGTAGAATTGTGTAATGTTTTGTACCGGCCTAATATTTCCGTCAACTCTTCGAGCGAATGATTTGCCAAACGAATACGTAATTCAGGGTTTTCCGGCACGGGCATCAGCTTATATCCTTTCAATACGGATTCCAGATACATGCCTGTCCCTCCACATAAAACGGGGAGACAGCCTTTTTGTTTGATTGATTCGTAAGAAATCAGGAAATCGCGTTGATATTCGAATACATTATATTTATATCCGGGATCTGCAATGTCGATTAAGTGGTAGGGGATTGTACGTCCGTTTACTGTATAGTCTGCCAAGTCTTTTCCCGTACCGAGATCCATCCCTCTGTATATCTGACGAGAGTCGGCACTGATAATTTCTGTATTGAGTTCATAGGCCAAGGCCGCGGCAAAGGGAGTTTTACCCGAGGCTGTAGGTCCGAGTATGGCGATTAAATCATAGTCCGGCATAGCTTCATTCTTTTATATCTGCAAAATTACGAAATAATTTTAACCTGTTTGATATTCAATCACTTTTTTATCAAGATAAGGAGAGGGAGAAGGATTCTTTATGTTTTCGTTCTTGTACAAAATGAATTTCCACCTCCACGCCTGAAAAAGAATTTTTCATTTCATTTCTCATATTCTCATTGTTTTTGATAAACGAAAGATAATCAGATAGATATTTTATGAGAAATACTTTTTAAAACGGCATTTCTCATAAGTTTACCCGTATTTTGGCTCAAAATCGACCTTATTCTCATAGTGTTTCAGGGTATTTCTCATAGTCAAAAGCCATTCGTCCTTCCTTTTTTCTTTCGACTTACCTTATTTTTATCAGGAAATGAAGCTACTATTTAGATAAAATAGTGGCTTTTTGCTTGAAGATGCTCATTAGTTCCGATTGTCCCATATATTGTGGGAAAGTATTCCCATATATTGAAGGAAAACTTTCCCACAAAATGAGGGAATCCTTTCCCAAGCTGTTGGGAATCTTTTCCCACAATATATGGGACTAAGGCACTGTATATGGAAACAAGCAAAAGGAATACATCGTTCTATTTATTCAATGCCGGCTTCCGGCACATTACACTATGAGAAATACCTTGAAACACTATGAGAATAAGGTCTATTTAGAGCTAAAATACGGATAAACTTATGAGAAATGCCGTTTTAAAAAGTATTTCTCATAAGATATTAATCTGATTATCTTCCGTTTATCTAAAAACAATGAGAATATGAGAAATGAAAATGAAAAATCGTTTGCAGGGAGCACGGAATAGATTGTATTTAGTTCATTTTTTGTACCAATAATGAGTCTATTCATATCTCAAATTCAGTTTCATTTATTTTTTGTTGATCGTTTGTATCGTCCGGCATATCTTTCCGTTTTTATCCACGCCTTCTATGATGATATCTTCCGGTGCAGTGCTGTCCGGAGTATAATATTCTATAGTTGCTTTTCCGTCTGCATTCAGTTGTAAGGATGGATTCCAGTAGATAGTGCTTCGTAAATCCGAACGTTGGTCATTCTTTTTCTCGGGAGTGTCATAAGTCGGCTGATAGAACTCTACTGAATCGCTATATCCCAATGGAGTACATGTAATAATGCCCTGTGCCGGTCTTGCCGGAAGATCCTTGCCGTCTTTCAGGGTAATGACAATAGCGCCTGCCGAACCGCGGGAACCTAAAATTGCTGCATCAGCACCACGAAGAAGGCTCAAACTGGACATGTCGCTGGTTTGAATCATGGTCAGTATGTCGTTGTCGTCTTCATAGACAACATCATCAATGACGATAACGGGTTGTTCGGGATTGTTGCGGATATGTATTTCGTTTCCGTTTGTCACACTGACCCCCGGAAGCCTGCTGACTGCATCGAAGGCCGTCTGTGCACCGAATCCTTCAAGTCTGTCTCCTTCGATAGTGTAGGTGTTGATGCCTCCTGTATAAATACTTTCCGAACTGGCTTTCTTGCGGCTTCCTGTAACCACTACTTCTTTTAGGTTGTATACTCTCATTCCACCCTCCATATAATACTGGTCGCGGGTATTTAGCAAATAATCTTCCATAAAGGAGGTTGATGTTCCATCATGAAAAGGAGATTTAGGAGAAGCTACCGGGTATTGAGGAGCATCGATCACGATGTCTACTCCGGCGAATCCTCTTTTGGTACGTGCCTGAACGAGGAAAGTTGTGCTGTCTCTGAATGATGTATTGACGATGAATTCTCCTTTATCATCTGTGGTAGTAGTGGCAACGATGTTCTGTTTGGGAGCTAAAATACAAATAGGTCCTTTTTTGACGTTGCCGCCGAAGAAACCTTTGATACGTCCGCTGATCGTTTGTCCTTTTTCCATATAGTTGGTGAGGTTCAATGAAGGCGAAGTCAGTACATTTCGGATATGATGTCTACGCCATCCGTGCGTCATCATCAAGAAGTCTATCGTGCGGAGAGTCCGCAGGTCTTGCTGAAGAACATAATACCCCGGATTTTCTACATATCCTTTCAAGTCGGAAGTTAGTAGAAGATTCGATAAGATATTATCTGCAAGTGAGTCCGGCTGGATACTTCTTCTGTCTGTAATGCTGACGGAGAAACTACCTTCTACCAGAGTTCCGTTATCATCCTTTGCTGAAATTTGCAAGGAAACCTTTTCTCTTTTTCCGTATGTAGGCTTATCCGCAAGGATTTGCCATTGATGTGGATTCCGGTCGGGTACGAAAACTAAACGTTCGCTAAGTGCGTTTCCCTGTTGGTCGATTAACATAAAATGGGTGATACCTGCGTTGAATAAACTGTCATTCATTCTTCCAAAAGTCCTGTCGGCACTGACCGGTTGCAAGATTGCCAGCTTCCCACGAGTGTGTGCAATCAAGAATAACTTTTGAGGCCACTGGGTAGCTTCTGTTTTTTGGATTTCGTAGCGTATTTCTTTTTTGTAATGCGTCATGGAAAGAGCGATTCCTTTTTCTTCTGCGGCCGGAAGATCGAATCGCTTGGTAATGCCGTCACTAGACTTGGCAATCACATAATAGGAATTCCCTGCAATCGGGTTCAAGGTGAAAACTCCCATACCATCATGCTCCGAACGAAAAGCAGTTAATGTGTCTCCTTTTGCATCGAACAGAAATCCTTCTATTTCTGTGGAAAAACCATCCGATCCTTGAGCTTTGAAAGCTATGTTTTGATGAGCAACGGTCAAGAGAGCTCCACCTTCCGGGAAGAACTTAACGTCAAAGTCTTTTGTAAACGAAGGCAGATAGAACGTTCTCTTATAAATATATTGAGGATCGTCAAATTCTACTTCAATCTGGCGTGCGGCAATAGGCTTCAGATCCGGCAGAGAAATAGAAATCAAACCACTTTCGTCCGTCTTTCTTTTACCTTTATCTTTTATCTTTCCGTTTTCGATGGTGCGATAGCGGATGGTTGTATTTCCGAAAGCCTCTTGTGTGTTGCTGGTAAATCTGACCCTAGCTGTATAATGTGATTCGTCTTCTTGTTGATACTCAATGTTTGAAACAATCGTGTTATCAATCGAATTACCAATCTTCAGATTACGTGAATAAAAGAATTCCGGTTCCTGATTAAGCATCCAGTTGCTATATCCCCGCAAATAATAGTCACCTGCAGGGAGAGTGGGACGGAGCGTGAAAGCATTATGGAAACCTAACGAATCTCTGCGAATCTTCTTGCGTTCCACGATAGAGTCAGAACGATTGACAAGCTCCGTAATGATGAAGTTACTTTGCGTATTGTCTTGATGAGTGACAGAATTTACGAGATACCCCTTGAACCAGATTTTTTCTCCTGCTCCATAGAAAGGCTTATCTAAATGCAGATACAGTTTTTCTTGCGGAACTTTCTCCAGCAGATTGAAATACGCAAGAATTGTATCTTGTGTGTTTTGTCCGGATAATGAGGTAAAACAGAATAACATTCCGAAAAAGAAAGCCATTGAACCTCTATTCATTGAAAATGTAGTTTTGCTTTTCATACGATATATCTTTGAATACATTTATGATTTATGCATCCAGATAGAAAGTACTTTCCTCTTTACTGCCAGTATGTTAATCACCGATACGACAATGAATAACACAACACCCATGCTGATAGCTGCCCATAATGACCCGGTTTCCAGTTGTGGAAACAATAATCGGATGCTATCTATGTAATAACTGCGTAGCCAGGAGACTAATCCGATGGATAATACAAGTACGATAACATTCAGTCCTACCGTGAGTAACTGATAAGGCAATGCTACCTTGTTGGGACTGTACCCGATTAATAACAAACTCTCCAACTTAGTCGTATTTTTTTGCAAGAGCAAGAAAATGCTCAACATCAGGATATAGAATGAAAGAATACTAATAAATAAACCTACCCCCAATACAATGCCTACGATAAGACGGAGGAAATAAGTCGTTTTTCCGGCATCCAGTTTGCCGTCTTCCGTTTCATATCCTTTCTTTTGAAAATAGCTGGCGATAGCGGAATCCGCCGGATTGCTCACTTCGATAATCAATCGCGCCGGTTGTGCTTCTGCATTCGGTGCGAAATTCTCATTCGCCCATTTCATAAAAGACTGGGGAACAAGAATCGTATTCAGACGATTGGAGAAGCCGACAATGTTTCCTTTGTACTGTTCCACCCGTCCGTTTCCACGCATCATAATATCCATTTGAATTAGCCCCATCAATCCTTCCGAGAGCTTGGGAAGACTACGGCTCTGTGCAAAACCGAAGTTGTAAAGGTTCAGATAGTTGCGGGGAATGATAATGGGGATGGTATGCGTGCTTTCGTCGAAGTGCCACTTGTCGAGTTTGATGTCCACAAACTCATCAGGAACAGACTCAAAGAACATATCCGTGGAAAGATGAATACCAGCTTCCTGCATGCCCAATCCTGCCGATACTTTGAATTGAGAAGGAGTGAAAGCCCCTATTGTTTTGGTAAACGGTTGTTTCTTCAAATCCGCAATATCTTCGGCAGAGAACGTATTACTCTTTCCTGCAAAAGAACCGAGTGTGCTGATTTTCTTGGTAGCTATGATGAAATCCTTTTTCATAAAGCTGTCTCCCTCGGTGAATACCGGAATGACATCTTTATAAAACTGCACACTAAGCAATACAATCATCATGCCGAATAGATTGGCTAAAAAGAAACCGGCCAGTTGACCGATACTGATATGTTGGCGGAGGAGCTTCCAGACAAGGGTTGGCATTTTATTTATAATTTTACGATTTACGATTTGAAATGTTGCAGTGGAGGGAGACGGCTGATTTTCTCACTTACTATTTTCCACTCATTTTTTGTTATTTATTACTCGTTACAGTTGAAGTATATGGTTGTAAGGCAACTCGATATGCTTACCGATGGAGGTTGCGATTACACCGGCTCCTTGTGTCTTTGCCTCGGCAATGATAAGTTCACCCATGATGCGGCTGTTATCATCATCCAGATGGCTGATCGGTTCATCCAGAAATAAAAAGTCGAACGGCTGGCAGAGTGCCCGGATAAAGGCAACACGTTGCTGCTGTCCGAAAGATAGTTTGCCGGCTTTCACATTTATTTTATCTGCGATACCCAGTTGCTCGAAGAATGATAAGATTTCTTTTTTCTTTTTGCATCCGGTAAGGTTATTCTTCAATTGCACATTTTCAAGAGCGGTCAGTTCGGTGAAGATGCGTAAATCTTGAAAAAGCATACTTAGTGAATGCTTTCTTAGGTCGACCCATTGCTTCACGGAGTATGCTTTGATATTGATTTCATCGAAATTAATAATCCCCTGGTAGTCGTTGCGATAACCATAGATATAGCTGCACAACGAAGATTTGCCGGTGCCGGAAGCTGCTTCAATCAGATACATTTCTTCTTTCCGGAAGATCAGATCCTGGTGCCATACATCCGAAGTCACCGAATTACGGTCAGCAAACACTTGGGGAAGTGTTTGCTGCAGGTGAATACTATTCATACCGTTTGTTTACAAATTAATTACATGCCGGCAAATTGCTTGGCAAAGTCTACGATTTGTTTGAGAGCGTTGACGTCTTTGTCTTTCAGGCAAAGGTCGATCTCGCTGATTTCTCCTTCTGAACTCATTGACAGATAAGAAACCTTATTGGCTAACTCAATATATGTTTTAACTTCCTGTCCTCCGAAACCTGCTACCATTTTAACAACAGGCAAGTCCAGTATTGCTTCAGCGTTGATTGCTACAAAGATGGTTTTACCCTTCATATCCGATGCGTAAGGAGCATCTTTTATCGACTTGTCGGCAGCTTTGCCCACGTTCTTGTAGAGTAATTCATCATTGGTAGCATACATTTGTTTATCCTTGATACCGAAGAATATATTCATACCTTTTGTTTTGTAGACATATTCGTCCTTGCCAAGTTGCATGATATCTTCCCCTCTTTTCAGTCCCAATGATTGCTTGTTCTTATAAATTGTTTCGAGGGCATTACCATTCTTAACATCCGCATACATCATGAAAGTAGGAGCACTGTTCATCGTTACGTTGATTAATCCGGCAGAAATATCACCATTGAACGAGCCGAACAACTCTTTTACTTCGTCTGCTTTAGCAATAGATACTGTATTGCGGAATTCCTTATTCTCGCTCAACAAGTTGTAAAGCCCTTCTCCTTTCACACCTACATTGAAGAACATCAGTGTGGAAGACGGGAAGTATTTAACGAAAGTGTTGTTTGCTTTTCCAAATGACTCCATTTGTTTTTTTATAAGCGCTTTCACGGCTTCGTTTTCAGTATAGTTTTCTGTTTTGAGGGCAATCTTGCCTTTCTCAAAATTCAGTCCTCCTACAAGAGTGATGTCCTCTGCTTTCACCTCCGTTGGTAACCCCATGCTTATCTGGTTGCGATAGGTTGCAGGGATAGCTTCCATAGAAGCGAGGAAGTTGATATCGCTTTTCTGCTTTTCCATTTTTTGGAAAGCTCCTGATTTTACAATGCTGTTATCGGTCGTCTGTTTCAACAGATTAGTGATGGCTTCTTTGGCTTTTTCAGTTTGAGTGGTTCCGCTTACATTGACTATCAATACAGTAGAATTGTTGAAAGCGAGCAGGCCGCCATTCATTGTTGTAAAACTGTAGCCGTCAGCTTCGCTTATCGGCTGGCAGATTTGTTCTTTAGCCATCACGTCGAGTGAAGCATGAAGATTGTCCTCGTTGTTCACTTTACCTACAACAGTAGGGTAAGGGAAAGAAGAGGATGAGAATACATAGAATGGAGATTCGACATCGATTCCCGATTCACCCGGATTCTTCATGACCTTTTCCAGTTGTTGGAAGGTAGCGGCATTCATTCCGCTTTTCAGTGCTTCCAGTACTTTTTGTTTCGCAGCTTCATTCTCTTTATCATCCAATCCCGCTTTACTTGCAAGGGATTTGAGGTTGATAGAGGCAACTACCGAGGCGTCAGCCGGTATCACATTGGTATACTCCGATGTTTTGGAACATGCTGCCAGAAAAACAATCAGTACTGCCAGTACCGAGAGTCGTGAAATCGTTTTCTTTGCCATACTTATGTTATTTAAAAGTTGTATAATCATTGATTCAGAATTATTGATTTTGTAGATTCAGCGTATGGCAGGCCACCAGTGCCGCTGTTTCCGTACGGAGTCGTGATTTGCCCAAACTGATCGGAACAAATCCCTGTTCGATGGCTTTCTTGACTTCTTCTTCACTGAAATCTCCTTCGGGACCTATCAGGACAAGGGCGTCTTCTCCGGGTTTCAGGACATTCTTTAATAAAGGTTTTTCACCTTCATAACAGTGGGCGATAAACTTCTGTCCTTTGAACTCCTGTCTGATGAACGGATCGAATTCGATCATCTCATTCAATTTAGGCAACCGTGCCTTGAGAGATTGTTTGATTGCTGATACAAGAATCTTTTCAATCCGTTCGGTCTTGATGACTTTACGTTCCGAGAAACGGCAGTTGAGGAAAGTCAGTTCGTCAAATCCGATTTCGGTAGCTTTCTCTGCAAACCATTCGTTACGGTCCATGTTCTTCGTCGGTGCCATGGCAATGTGTAAATGGCACGGCCATAACGGTTCCTGAAAAATCGTTTCTTTGATCGTTACAAAACAACGTTTGTTGGTCGCAACAGTAATTTCAGCTTTGTAGAAGTTCCCCTTACCGTCCGTAAGAGTGATTTCATCTCCGATACCTAATCGCAGAACGCGGGTACAATGTTGTGCTTCCTCTTCGGGAAGTTCGTTGCTTTTCTGTATATCGGGAGTATAAAAAACGTGCATAATGTTACTTACTGGTTTTTATTTCTTGAGTTGATTTGGTCACGTATCCGGGCGGCTAATTCATAATTCTCATCTTTGATAGCCTGCTCCAGTGCTTCCTCAAGCGTTCTGGAAGTAGCATCCGGCAAATCATGTTCTTCTTCAGTCTCTTCGTCGTTGTCCGTTTCTTCAGAACGGGTTCTTTTTTCCGACGACATGTGAAGGCATTCCTGTTCAAGAATAGATTCATAAATAAGAATTGGACAGTCGGCACGCACTGCCAAGGCAATGGCGTCTGAAGTCCGTGCGTCAATACGTATAATCTCTTCGTCTTTCTTAAGGTAAATATAGGAGTAAAAAATACCATCCTTTGCTTTGTAAATTAACACACGTATCAGACTGGCTCCCAGTATGGTGAGGCTTGTTGTAAACAGATCGTGTGTCAATGGACGGGGTGTCTTTACTCCCTTCAGATATAAAGCGGTAGCCTGGCTTCCGCGGGACCGATGATGATAGGCAGTTGCCGTTCACCGTCCACTTCGCCTAATAGCATAGCAAACGCGCCTACTTGCGCCTGGCTGTTCGTGATATTTATAACTTGTAATTCTACCTTTTTGTCCATCGTTCTCTTTTACTTAATTTGTTTTACTCTCCTGCTGGTGTTTGTACTTGAATACCAAGGCAAACAGGATGCCGATCACCAGCGCGTATGCTGCGAATATCAGCCAGATATCCATCCATTCGCGACTCACCAGTCTGCCGTCAGCATACACAGAGAATGCATCTACTACCGCACCGCTGGCATATCCGCCAATGATGGCTCCCAGTCCGTTGGTCATCATAAAGAACAACCCCTGTGCACTGGCACGGATGGAAGAATTGGCTTCTTGTTCAACAAACAATGAACCGGAAATGTTGAAGAAATCAAAGGCCATACCATAAACGATCATGGAAAGGATCAGCATCCATAGTCCCGATCCCGGATCTCCGAAGCCGAACAGCCCAAACCGGAACACCCAGGCAAACATACTGATTAACATGACTTGCTTGATTCCGAAATGACGCAGGAAGAAAGGTATGGCAAGAATAAACAGAGTTTCCGACATCTGCGAGATGGACAGCAGGATTACCGAATGTTTCACTCCGAATGATTCTGCATATTCGGGGATGCTGGCAAAACTACTTAAGAAAAGATCACCGTAAGTATTTGTAATCTGCAATGCCGCACCTAAAAGCATGGAGAAAAGGAAGAAAATAGCCATCTTCTTTTTCTTGAATAACACCAGCGCATCCAGACCGAAAGCGGAGAGCCATGATTTGTTTTCTGATTTAGCCGGTCGGCAAGCAGGAAGGGTAAAAGAATAAAGCCCGAGCAGTAACGCGGAAGCACCGCCTACATAAAGCTGTGCACTTGAATTCTTAAACCCGGTAAGGTCGACCGCCCACATGGCACAGATAAAACCGATCGTTCCCCATACACGGATGGGAGGGAAGTCTTTAATCAGGTCACATTTATATTGTTCCAGTGCATTGTACGATACAGTGTTAGCGAGGGATAGCGTGGGCATGTATACCAACAAGTTGAGTAACATGGCCCAATACATCTGATCGTATCCTGTTGCGGTAGAAGCGTAGAAGAGGCATCCGGCTCCTGCGATATGGCAAAGCCGTATAAACGTTCTGCATTAAACCATTTATCGGCAATAATACCAATAATACCCGGCATTACCAAAGAGGCAATCCCCATAGTGGCGAAAATGGCTCCGATCTGCCCTCCTTCGAAATGGAGTTCTCTTCCCATATAACCACCTAATGATATTAACCAGGACCCCCATACAAAGAATTGCAGGAAGTTCATAATAATCAAACGAACTTTTATACTCATGACTTTTTTAATTTGTGTTTCTCTTCACGTTCATAAACCTTGCAAATATAATATTTTCATTGAATAGGTAGACTAGTAATTTGATAAAAAGGGGATAAAAATGGCATAAATGCGAAGAAAAGAAGAGATTTGGTCGTGAAAAAACAAATGAAGGGGGTATAAAAAAAAGAAGGCTATCTATCCCAGACAGCCAATCTTTGTTAACCTTAAATCTAATACCATGAAAAACACAGTGCAAAGATAGACGGTTTATGTTATACAACATAATGTTTTCTCGAAAATCTTCTATTTGTTAACTCTAATTAACTTTGAATCCTCCATTTTTCTGTTACTGCCCTTCTGTTTCACCACAGATTACACGGATTAACACAGATTTTTATCAATCAATCATCATATTCGGATTCTATGTTCTCATTTTAGAAAAGGAAAGGACTCCGTGAAACCCTGTGCCACCCTGTGGAACTCCTGCATGACTTTGTGATAAAAATCTGTGTTAATCCGTGTAATCCGTGGTGAATCCGGTTATTCTACATAGAGTACCAGGCCTTTCAGGTATTCTCCTTCAGGATGGTAGATGTTTACCGGATGGTCGGCGGGTTGAGTCAGTTGATGCAGGATGCGTACGCTACGTCCTGATATGGCTGCTGCGGTAAACACGGCAGTACGGAAATTGTCCTTGCTTACTACTTGCGAACAAGAGAAAGTAAACAGGATGCCGCCCGGTTTGATTTTCTCGAATGCTTTGGCATTCAGTTTGCGATAACCTTGTAAAGCATTCCGCAGGGCATCTTTGTGTTTGGCAAATGCGGGCGGGTCGAGAATGATTAAATCATACTGGTCGCCCATGCGGTCGAGATATTTGAAAGCGTCCTCGGCAAAAGCCTCGTGGCGGGAATCACCGGGGAAGTTCAGTTCTACATTTTTATTAGTCAGATCAATTGCTTTGGCAGAGCTGTCGACAGAGTGGACGAGCTTTGCACCTCCGCGCATGGCATAGAATGAGAATCCGCCGGTATAGCAGAACATATTCAGTACCGAGCGGTCTTTGGCATAACGTTCCAGTAAAGAACGATTTTCGCGCTGGTCTACAAAGAATCCGGTCTTTTGACCTTTCAGCCAGTCTACATGGAACTGCAAACCATATTCTTGCGCGATATTATCACTGCTTCCTCCTTTCAGGAAACCGTTTTCAGGGAAAAGATCTGCTTTAAAAGGAAGAGTTGTTTCTGATTTATAATAGATATTCTCGATCTTGTCGCCCATTACTTCGGATAAAGCTTCGGCAATTGTCATGCGGTCTACGTGCATTCCTGCAGAGTGTGCCTGCATGACTGCAGTTTTGGCATAAACGTCAATAACCAGTCCGGGGAGATTGTCTCCTTCACCATGAACAAGCCGGTAAGTGTTGTTGGTCGGATTGGTGGCGATGCCGATACTGCGACGCATATCGTATGCTATTTCCAGTTTGCGTTTCCAAAAACCGTGATCGATAGGTCCTGATGGAAAGACAGTACGCGCACAGCAATACTTCCGATCTGGAAATGTCCTCGGCAATAAATTCTTTTTTGGAGGTGTATACTTCTACAACTTCACCTTCATCGGGCTCTCCGTCAAAACGGGCGATAGCACCGGAAAAAATCCAGGGGTGGAATCTCTTAAGAGAATCTTCTTTACCGGGTTTGAGATATACTTTATGCATAATATAGCCTTTCCCTAACCTTCTCCCAGGGAGAGGAGGATTGAGATAGTTTTGTTATTGGTTATTAATTACTTATTTTATTATTTATCACTTATCATTTATCGTCTATGACTGCTGGTTGCTTATAGAAACGGTAGTGACTTCTTCCCTTTCCTTGGGAGCAGGTGGGAGAGCAGCTATTTCCCAATCTCCTGTCTGTTTCAGCTCTTGCAACAGATTATAGATGTTGAGGCAAGCCCATGCATCCGTGGCGGCATATTGTTTCTGCCCGTCGCTCAATACATCAGCTTCCCAGTTGGACAAGCGCTGTGATTTGGATATTTTTTCTTTGAATAAGATGGCATAAATCTTTTGCAGACTTTTGTCCTGTATACCGAATTGGCGCACATAGTCCTGCAACTCGATACAGCTTTGTTGAGCGAAAGGTGCGCGTTTGTGCAGCATCATAAAGTCATCTTTCAGTGAAAGGCCCACTTTGATTACAGCCGGGTTCTCTAATAAGTCAACCAATGGCTGGGTCAATCCCGTCATGTTGAGCCGGAATAGGAAACAACATTCTTCAGAAGAAATCTGGAGGAGTGCTACTTTGTGCGATTGCCCTTTGGTAAAGGAAGGACGCGTTTCACTGTCAATGCCTATCACAGATCTGGATTGGAGGTAAGCTACTGCTCTTTCCGTTTCAGCTTCCGACTGGATAACGTAAATTCGTCCCGGAAAAACAGTTTTCGGGAGTTCTTTTAGTTCATCTTTATCTATGGTTCTTCTTACAATCATTTCTATTTTTATTCATCATCGTGGCAATGGCAACCGTCTTCGTGACAGTGGCAATCATCGTCGTGGCAATGACAGCCTTCTTCTTCACAACAATCGTTGTCGTCGCTTGGTTCGTAAAATCCTTCTTCATTACCATTCTCTTCCTCTTCTTCTTGGTTGTATTTCACGTCATGAAGGGCGCGTAGCGTGTTTACCAGTTTCTGTCCCCACAGTGTACCGAAGTTTTCCTGGCAGATAGCCAATGAATCATTCATTGTTTCGTTCAGTCCCAGTTGGAAGACAAATATGAAATCTTTAATATCCTGATAAATGTCAGCCAGATCTTCCGATATTGATTTTTTGATAGGTTGGTCGCTATAAACCATATCTTGCACGAATACGTCCAGATAATCATCCTTGTCACCCATCAATCCTGAAAGATTAATACGCAGAATTTCGTAAATCTCTTCTGTGACATACGTTTCGGGTGCCTCGTCCCCGATCGTCTCACATTGGGGTAGCATAGATGCTTTGAGATAGAGCAGGGGGAGTATTTTTAATGATGTATCAACGAAAGTACTACGCTTCATGCGTTCGGCACGTTCGAGAAATGCACAAAATTCGGCGGCTACTGTAACGAACTCAATTACGTTCTTATCAAATATCGTTTGGCTTTCTTTTTCCATGATCTATATTGATTTGAAACGCAAAGGTAAGAAAAAGGATTGAATGAGCGTAGTGCTCGTTATTTTTTTATTATTTTTGCGGCTTAGAATCTCATTCCAGTTTTATAAAAATAGAATAAAAGACTCATGGCAAAGAAGAAATTAGATAAGGAGGCAGAAAGCACTCCCTCTTCCCCCAGTAAAATTGTGGCTGTATGTAAGAATGAAACTGTTCATTTTGTGATTGGATTGATGCTGGTCATCTTTTCCGTTTACTTGTTGTTGGCTTTTTCTTCCTTCTTCTTTACGGGGGCTGCCGATCAAAGTATTATCGATAGCGGTAGTTCGGCGGATTTGGCGGCTGTTAATAATCAGGTGAAGAATTATGCCGGTTCACGTGGAGCGCAGTTGGCAAGCTATCTGATAAACGACTGTTTCGGCATTTCCTCTTTCTTTATACTTGTTTTTCTGGCAGTGGCAGGATTGAAGTTGATGCGTGTACGTGTGGTCCGCTTGTGGAAGTGGTTTATTGGTTGCACGCTCTTATTAGTCTGGTTCTCCGTATTCTTCGGATTTGCTTTTATGGATCATTATCAGGATTCTTTCATTTATCTGGGCGGTATGCATGGATACAATGTCAGTCGTTGGTTAATCTCACAAGTAGGAGTACCTGGTGTATGGATGATCCTGTTGATAACTGCTATCTGTTTCTTCATATATATAAGTGCGCGTACTGTTATTTGGTTGCGTAAACTTTTTGCGTTGAGCTCCTAAAACGCGAAAAGAAAGAGAAGGAAGAAGTCACCCCGGAAGGAGAAGGCGATCAGGAATTCACGACTTCCCAACCGCAGGAAGTGGAGTTCAATTTGAAACGGACGTATAAACAGACACCTCCTCCGGCACCAGTGATGGATATACAGGCTGAAGAACCCGAAGATGAATTCCCAGTCAACCAGCCGGAGCCGGAAGAGTCTCCTTTGTCTGATGAAAGTGAAGGAGTGACGATGGTGTTTGAACCGACTGTTCCTAATCCTGTTCCCGCTGTGCAGGACGAACCTTTGGAAGAGGCGGAACCCGGGTTTGAAGTAGAACCTGCGACTTCTGAAGAAGAATATGAGGGACCGGAACTTGAACCTTATAATCCTACTAAGGATTTGGAAAACTACCGCTTCCCGACTATCGACCTGATGAAACATTTCGAAAATGATGATCCGACGATTGACATGGACGAACAAAATGCAAACAAAGATCGTATCATCAATACATTGCGCAGTTTCGGAATCGAAATCAGTACGATTAAAGCAACGGTAGGACCTACGGTAACTCTATACGAAATCACTCCGGAGCAAGGAGTACGTATTTCTAAAATCCGTGGTTTGGAGGATGATATTGCATTAAGCCTTTCTGCTGACGGTATCCGTATCATCGCTCCGATACCGGGTAAAGGAACAATCGGTATTGAAGTGCCGAACAAGAATCCGAAGATCGTTTCCGGACAAAGTGTGATCGGAAGTAAGAAATTCCAGGAATCCAAGTATGATCTGCCTATTGTATTGGGTAAGACCATCACGAATGAAGTCTTTATGTTCGACCTTTGCAAGATGCCGCACGTATTGGTGGCGGGTGCAACCGGTCAGGGTAAGTCAGTCGGTTTGAATGCTATTATTACTTCCTTATTATATAAGAAGCATCCGGCAGAATTGAAATTTGTACTGGTCGACCCGAAGAAAGTAGAATTCAGCATCTATTCGGTGATTGAAAATCATTTCCTGGCCAAACTTCCTGATGGAGGCGAACCGATTATTACAGACGTAACGAAGGTTGTGCAAACCCTGAACTCTGTTTGTGTAGAGATGGATACCCGTTATGACCTGCTGAAGATGGCGCATGTACGTAATGTCAGAGAATATAATGAAAAGTTTATCAACCGTCGTCTGAATCCGGAAAAGGGGCATAAGTTTATGCCGTATATCGTAGTGGTTATTGACGAGTTCGGAGATTTGATTATGACTGCCGGTAAGGAAGTGGAACTTCCGATTGCCCGTATTGCGCAGTTGGCACGTGCTGTCGGTATTCACATGATTATTGCTACACAGCGTCCGACTACCAATATCATTACGGGTACGATTAAAGCCAACTTCCCGGCACGTATCGCTTTCCGTGTATCTGCCATGATGGACTCTCGTACTATTCTTGACCGTCCGGGTGCTAACCGCCTGATTGGTAAAGGGGATATGCTCTTCTTGCAGGGAGCTGATCCGGTACGTGTACAGTGTGCCTTTATAGATACGCCGGAAGTAGAAGAGATTACAAAATTCATTGCCCGTCAGCAAGGTTATCCTACTCCGTTCTTCTTGCCCGAATATGTGAGTGAAGATAGTAATAGTGAAGTAGGGGATATTGATATGGGACGCCTTGATCCGTTGTTTGAAGATGCAGCCCGGTTGGTTGTTATTCATCAGCAAGGTTCCACTTCATTGATTCAGCGTAAATTTGCGATTGGCTATAATCGTGCCGGCCGTATAATGGATCAATTGGAGAAAGCCGGAATTGTAGGTCCTACACAAGGAAGTAAGGCGCGTGACGTATTGTGTATTGACGATAATGATCTTGAAATGCGATTGAACAATTTACAGTAATAGTTCGTTTATTAATCAAATGAGAAAGTACATTTTTAGTGTTTTAATAGCTTTACTGTCTTTGCCTGTGATTGCTCAACAACAGCAGTCACAGGCTAAAGTCATTCTTGACAAAACGGCAGAGGCGTTTCGCAAAGCTGGTGGCGTGAAGGCTGATTTTACTGTAAAGGCTGTGGCAAACGGCTTGGTAGAAGGTGCTGAAAACGGAACAATTCAGTTGAAAGGAGAGAAATTCGTACTGAAAACATCTGATATCATCACTTGGTTTGACGGAAAAACGCAATGGAGTTATGTGACAAAGAATGATGAAGTGAATGTCAGTAATCCGACGCAGGAAGAGTTGCAGCAGATAAATCCGTATACCTTTCTGTATATGTATCAGAAAGGATTCTCTTATAAGTTGGGGGCAACCAAAACGTTTCGTGGAAAATCCGTTTGGGAAGTCGTTCTGACTGCCAGGGATCAGAAACAGGAGTTGGAACGTATCACTCTTTTTGTGACGAAGGACACTTATGAACCTCTATATATTTTGCTTCAGCAGCGTGGACAGCAGACACGTAATGAGATAACCGTTACAAATTATCAGACCGGGCAGAATTATATGGATCGTGTTTTTACTTTTGATAAAAAACAATATCCCAATGCAGAGGTGATAGATTTGAGATAACATGTTTTATAACAAAACAATAAAGATAAATTAAAATGGCAGAAATAGAAAAAGTGAAATGCCTGATTATAGGTTCAGGACCTGCCGGATATACGGCAGCGATTTACGCAGGACGTGCAAATTTATGTCCGGTACTATATGAAGGATTGCAGCCGGGCGGCCAGTTGACTACTACGACAGATGTAGAAAACTTTCCCGGTTATCCGGAAGGTATCAGTGGCCCGCAGTTGATGGAAGATTTGCGTGCACAGGCAAGCCGTTTCGGAACAGATATTCGTTTTGGTATCGCTACGGCAGCAGATTTAAGCAAAGCTCCTTATAAAATAACAATTGACGGTGATAAAGTGATTGAAACGGAATCATTGATTATTGCTACCGGGGCAACTGCTAAATATCTGGGACTGGAGGATGAAAAGAAATATGCCGGAATGGGTGTAAGCGCTTGTGCTACTTGTGACGGATTTTTCTATCGTAAGAAAGTGGTTGCTGTAGTTGGTGGAGGTGATACTGCTTGTGAAGAAGCGGTTTATCTTGCCGGTCTTGCATCCAAGGTATATCTGATCGTTCGTAAACCTTTCTTGCGTGCATCGAAGATTATGCAGGAACGTGTCATGAACCATGAGAAGATTGAAGTTCTTTTTGAACACAATGCAGTTGGTTTGTTTGGTGACAATGGCGTAGAGGGTGTAAACCTGGTGAAACGTTGGGGTGAACCGGATGAAGAACGTTATAGTTTGCCTATCGACGGTTTCTTCCTGGCTATCGGACATCAACCAAATACTGAAATATTTAAGGAGTATATCGATACGGACGAAGTAGGTTATATTATTACAGACGGTGATAGCCCTCGTACGAAAGTGCCCGGAGTTTTTGCAGCAGGAGATGTGGCCGATCCGCATTATCGTCAGGCTATTACAGCTGCGGGAAGTGGATGTAAGGCTGCTTTGGAGGCAGAACGTTACCTTTCTTCCAAAGGACTTGTGTGATAAATATATCTTCGGTGTAAACGAATGATGATAATTATGCCTTTTAGGGTGTGATTGATTATAAATAAAACGGTGAACATTAGTATTAAACTAGCGTTCACCGTTCTGTTATTCAGGTCCGGAATAAATGATGCGGATTCCACGTCCTGTTGAGTCAGCACCGTGAAATCCGCATAAATATAGTTAGCTTTGTTTAATAAGCTTCTATTTCATCAATCCATAATTCGGCAGGAATTACTTCCGGGCCATTGTTCTTTTCAAAGTTAACCCCATTGCGCAGTGTGCCGCCATTCTTAATCTTAACTTTCAGGAAGGTAGCCTGTGTTGGCTCAAATTCAATGGAATCAGTGAATGCAATTCGTCCTGTTTCCGGATAATCGTGTTTCAAGGCTTTTTCAGCTACCGGAGTGTATTGTTTGCCATCTGCTGATACTTCTACGGCAACTCCTCCTGCAGGAAGAATTCTCATAGCCGGATTGAATAAAGAACCGAAAATTATTTTGCTGATTTGTGTCGGCTTATCCAAATTAACGATAAATTCCAAGTCTTTACCTTCAACAATACCAAAGCTGCACCACGGAGTATAAGAAGCGTTATTTCCTCGTTTACCGTTGGTCAGTCCGAAGGTTGTCTTGTCAGCTCCTAATACATCGTTTTCATCAAATATATCGCCTGTCCATCCCATTTTATAATTAACAGTATAGGGCTTTCCTGTCAATAAATTACCATATAATGGCTTGTGAGCTACTTTACCCAGCATTTTCCCATCTTTGAAAGCAGCGGCTTTCAGGTCGATATTACCTTCCAGAACGAAAGGCTTTTCGTACAGAGTGGATGCTTTGTTTGGTTCACTGCCATCCGTAGTATACCGTATTTCTGCATTCGGATAGAACTTTCCAGCAATACCATTAAAGGAGCGTTTTCATCCGCGTGCGTATTTACGTTTACGTCAAAGAAGTTGAGACAAGGTTTGGTGTTCATTACTTCCAAACGTTCAAATTCAGTTACCATTCGTTCGCAGAAATTCTTCCAGTCTTTGTTTGCGTTTTGTGTCCAGGCCGTTTCGGCAATAGCCATTGCACGCGGGAAAGCTTGATAGTCTGTACGTTCGGAAGTCTGCATATATTCTCTCCATATATTACCTTGTATTCCGATGATATGCTTCTTGGCAAGCTCGTCTGCATCATCCGGGACAGGGTTGTAACTATATGTTTTTTTCAGTGTGTTGTATCCGCCGATAGTAGTCGGGGCAATTTCCGGTTCTTCCTGGTAGTAGTCCAGATATACATAAGGGTTCGGAGTCATGATTGCATTATGTCCGGCTTTGGCAGCGTTCATTCCTCCTTCTACACCACGCCATGACATAACAGTCGCATTTGGAGCCAGACCACCTTCGAGGATTTCATCCCAACCAATGATGTTCCTGCCTTTGCCATTCAGATATTTCTCCATGCGGGTAACAAAATAGCTCTGCAACTTATCTTCTTTACTATGCTTTATTCCGTCCGTCTTGCTGGGAGTCGTATCATCCTTCAGTCCTAACTGGCGGATTAGCTGCTGGCAGAAAGCACTGTTCTTCCATGCTGTCTTGGGACATTCGTCGCCACCGATGTGAATGTATTCGCTAGGGAATAATTCAATTACTTCATCCATCACTCCTTCAAAGAATTTGAAAGTTGTTTCACTCGGACAGAACACCTGTTCGAATACACCCCATGTAGGAGATACTTTATAAGTCTGTGTAGAATCACATGACAGTTCCGGATAGGCAGCCAGTGCAGCCAACGCATGTCCCGGCATTTCTATTTCGGGAACAACGTTGATATATTTACTTGCAGCATAAGCTACTACATCTTTGATTTGTTCCTGTGTGTAATACCCTCCGTGTTCTTTTCCGTCGAATACTTGCGGATAATTTACATAGTAATAGTCTACCAATGTCTTTTCACGTTTAGAACCGATTTCTGTCAATTTAGGATATTTCTTGATTTCGATTCTCCATCCCTGATCGTCTGTCAAATGCCAATGGAAAACATTCATCTTGTTCATTGCCAGCAAGTCGATAAACTTGTAAATATAGTCAATCGGTACATAATGGCGGCAAACATCCAGCATCAGTCCGCGGTGAACAAAACGGGGCGAATCTTCTATTTCTACAGCAGGGACCGACCAGTTTGCTTTCTTATCCAACTGGTTTCCGTAAACCGCCGGAGGGAGTAACTGATAAAGTGTCTGTACGCCGTAGAAGAACCCGTTCGGTTGAGAAGCGGTAAGCGTGATGAGACTGGGAGTAACGGATAATTTATATCCTTCCTTCGGCATACCTTCTTGTACAACAAAACAGATTGCTGATTTTCCATCTGCACTTTCTGCCTCTTTCAACGAGATTCCTGCTGTCTGTTTTAAACGTTCGGCCAGGCTGTCGGCAATACCTTTAACTTCCGGAGCATCGGCAGGAATTACCAGACTGACTTTGCTGTTTAGTTCAAAACGTCCTTCTTGTGGGAGAATTTGATTGGGTTTGGGAACGATGTTGTACTCGTTCACCGCTTCTTTTGTCTTTTGGCAACTGGGGGCAATCATAAGCAGAGACAAAAGAAGAAGAGAAATACTTTTCTTCATGGTCAAAATGTGTGTTAAGTTATAAATAGATTTGACAGGGCAAATGTACTTGTTTTAATGATAAGTTCCAATGATATGGAAATAAAAAAGCCGGAACGGATTCCGGCTCTTAGCTAAAGTTTTAGATTTACATAGTTATATATTAAGAGAGATGTTTTATTTCAGAAGTTGTTCTTCAATGATTTGCACATACTTTTCCGGCGTAGCACCAACCTCGATTATCGGTTTGCCGCCTACCGGGATGAAGAATAACGTAGGTAATGCCTGTACACTAAAATGGCTACATAAATCTTTTTCTTTATCAGCATTTACCTTATAGAATATAACTTTTCCTTTATATTTTTCAGCTAGTTTCTCCATTTCCGGAAGTAGACGCATACATGGACCGCACCATGTAGCCCAAAAATCGATAACTATCGGTTTGTCTCCATTATAGATGAAATCATTTCCTTTCGGTAGTCGAAAATGTGTTCGAGGAAGAACTGGCGGGTAATTGGATTCAATTTACCATCTTCAACTTTTGTTTCCGTCACTTTAGCTTCCGCTTCCGGTATAGGAACCATATCGAATGGTTGAAAGTAAATTTTCTGATGAATATAGTCAATAGATATAATTCCGTAGTCCAATATCTTTTTGCCTAATACGGAACGTTTCAAGAATGGGTTTTTCACTGCTATGGCATCTTCAATCTTTGTTTTTACAAACATCGTTTCAGGTAGGATGAGGCTTTCCTCTTCTTTCCTTGTTTCTTTATATCCATTGGAGACTTTTTGGTTACTTCCTTTGGTATATTGTGTGTTCCATGTATTGAAATCTGCTTCAGTAAGATTCACCAATCCTTCACTCCATGTATCTAGGACAAGAGATATCGGCTTTCCCTGGATGTTTATCGGGCATACTATTCCTAATCCCGTTATCAGGTTGAAATTTTCCCGATAGTTAAGTTTCATATAAGAAGGGCGGTAGGGCTGTGTAATCGTAATTTTCTTCCGTTGCATGTCAATGGTTAATACAGAAGTGCGGAAAACAGCACCACTTAATACACCCATAACCCCTAGCTTGCGTAGATAAGGTTCGTCTTCTAATGTGAAAGCCGGAAGATCGTTTGCAAATGTATTTTTACCAATAGCTACTGTTCCCATTTCATATACCTTTCCAACAGGTACCTGTTTAAATACAAAATCTTGGTAAGAACTAAAAGTTCCTCTCTTTTCTGTATTGATGTGTAACTTTTTGAGAGCTTCAGGAAGTAGAGCGTTATGTCCCGATAAATCAAGGACAAAGTCAGCTGCTTCACCATTTATAGTGGCTTCCACGATAATTTTTCCATCAATAGTTTTGAATGGAATGACCTCTGTCATACTGTTTTGTGTTTGCGCACTGATGCCTCCTGTAATACAAAATGCAAGCAAACAGAGATACATTTTAGTTATTATTCGTTTCATATATTCTTTCTGTTTAAAGTTTATTTCTCTTTCCTGATTTCAATTCTTTTCTCTTGATTATCTTTTTTGATGATAATATAGCCGGTATCACCAGGTATAGCATTCATAATTTCTTCTACGGCCATCTGGCTCATGGGGCAATCTTTAAGAGAAGTTCCGTTGATATTAATCACTTCGTCGCCGAAAGCAACTGTATCTTTCATGCTATCCCATATAGTTGTAATTTCGAATCTTTCGTTGCGCGGTAATATGCTTACGTTCCAAAGAGCGGGAGCACCACCCATGTCGATTTTTCCTTCTTCAAATGGGAGGAAGTAAAAACGTCTCCGCATATAATCAATAATTACTTTACCATATTTCAGTAGATCCACCCCGATGATAGTTCCATTCATGACAGTTGTTGTACTACCTACGTTCGTGAATTCTTTTCCCATGATATTGATGGAAGGTACAGATACTTTTTTAATATCTACCGGCTTGCCCAACCCTGTTATTCCGGCAGCTACGATACCATATCCATGATTGGTAACTTGCGAAATGTCAGCCAACCTGTTGTAATCTTCCGTACAATAAAGCAGAAAGCCTCCTGCACCTGTGTCGAACAGAACTTTTAAATCATTGTTTCCTAAGCGAACGTTGACAATGGAATGATGTTCAGTTTCATCCAGCAGCGGAATTCCATCTGTAACCTTTAACTTTTCGGGACGATAAGGATAGTTGATTACCATTATTTTAGAACGGGAATCGAATGTTACTACCGACTGTGCAAAGGCATCTCCTCCCAGAATTCCGACAACTCCCAGTTCTGTGAAGAATGGATTCTTAGGTAGTACCATCGTTTTCAACTGTTTGATTTTGTAGTTCTTTCCGATGGAAATATTTTGTACGTGGGCTTCCTGATAGTTGGAGCCTTGTGCATTCACATCGGAAATGCGCATATATCCTGCGGCAGTAGCTTTCATTTCAGTTGCGGCGTCATACATAGTCCCGGTTCTTCCTCCTGTATCGACGATGTATTTTACATTTACACCATTAACAGTAACGGGTATAATGATTTTCTCCTGAATGAATTCATAAGGAATGGTATCGCAAACTTTATTCTGGATTTGCGCTATCGTTTCTTGTCCGCAGTTTAGAAATAATAGCAGCCATAAGCCGGTCAGTATTCCTATTCTTTTCATGTCATTCTTTTTTGTAGATAATATTCTTTATTCCGGAAGCAGTTTCAATCGTTAGCTTCGTCTGTTTTTTCTCTTTCAATTCTGGTATTCCGTTCAGAATACTTTCGCAGAAGTCATATTTTTTAGTAGGTTTGCCATTAATCTTAATCACTTTGTCTCCTACTTCTATCTTACCTTTCGTGCTGCTCCAGACAGTAGATACATATAAGTCTCCGTCTTTGACCGTCAAATCGAAGTTGTTGCATTGATTGTTGATTTCATTATCCGGTTGGAAAGCTTCAAAATAGAATCTTCCACGTGGATAGTCGATAGTCACTTTTCCGTATTGCAATAACTTTACACCTAGTAATGTGTAAGGGTGTTTATCTGTGTGGGTCGTTAAATTGCGGAATTTGGTGGCTCCTACTGACAATAAGGGAATATGTACTCTATATGAAGATGCTTTATCTGCTTGTCCGGCTACTCCGATGCTTCCTTCCCCATATCCTTCAGAAACGACTTCCATAGATGCCTCCGGTTTAATTCTCTCAAAATCACTTTCAATAAGAGATAACAGACTGGGACTGCCTGTATCAAATAATACGGTGATGTTGCTGATCGGAGCGATCTGTACATTGACAATTGGCATTCCTCCTTCTTTGGTGAAATTCAGCATTTTTCGTAAAGATACTGTAGAAGGCTTTTCGGCAGATGTGACTATGATATTTTTAGTCTGCGAATCAATGCTTACAATAGTACTTGCAAATAAATCGCTTCCGATGATACCATCTACTCCAAAACATTCCCAGCCTTTTACTTCATTGATGATTAGCGACGGGGCATTTTTAAAGTTAATAACATCATCGGGAGTCGTCAGATTTTCTATTCGCGTAGTTTTGTAATAGCTTTCCACGTTATTCACATCTGTCACCTTCATAGAGTCTGTTGCTGTTATTTGTAGTGCTTGACAGGCTTTAGTGGTAAGTGCGGTGCGCCCTCCGGTATCAAAGATAAAAGGGCGTGCATTGCCGTTTACCTTCATTTCGATAACCATTTTTTCGCCTACTATCCGATAAGGTATAGTTGCTTTATATTGTTGGGCGAATAAAGGGACCGCCATGCAAAAGGCAATGACGGTTCCTATTAGACGAGTATATTTCATAGACTAATCTTTATTTGCTGACTTTTTCTGCTTCCAAGATTGCTTGGTAAGCATTAACGATACCTCCGGAAATACATAGGTCATCAAAAAGGAATAAATCTTGTGAAGGGCTATCGTTCACGCGGATTCCTTTTTCTACTTCTACACCTTTGCGTGAAGTGACGCTTTTTAATAATATGTCACGGATTTGAGAGCCGGTCAGTTTAGGGAAATAAGACTTCACAAGAGCAGCTACGCCAGCTACAGTAGCCGAAGCCATTCCTTCTCCAGTTCCTTTTTGATAAGTGTCACCCATATAAGATGAATAAATGTCTGTTCCCGGAGCATAAATATCGAGAGCAGTTGCACCGTAATTGGTGTTCAATACCGGATTTCCATTCTTGTCTGAAGAAGCAACTACCATAAAATTAGTAAGTTCTCCCTCTTTATTCATCTTACGATTGGGAAAGAATTCGTCTTTATCCATATCCATTGATAGATCCCAAACCGGAACTATAACTAATGCCCCTTTCTTCTCTGCCTCTTTCAATGCTTCTGACACCCATTGTTTCTGCTCTTCCGGATATATGGAGTTTTGTTCCGGTAATACGATTACATCTGCACCGTGGTTTACTGCATAGCGGATGGCCAATGCCATATCTTTCAGGTACGGTTCTCCTTCTCCCGGGTGGATGCGTAAGGTCATGATTTCTGCATTGTCTGCAATACCGTTACTTCCGATACCGTTGTCACGTTTAGCTGCGATAACGCCGGCCTTCATTACGCCTGTTGCCGCATCAGATGTCAACAGTACATTATTACCATAATGCGTATCGTTAATATCCAGAGGATTATCACCTACAATTTCTTTTCGATTATCACTTCCGTATCTCTTTAAAGCCTCTTCATAAGACGCTTTACCTGTTTCTACACTTTTCTTTCCCATATTCTGATAAACAGGTTCCCATTTATCCGTATTATAGATGCTGAAATAGTAGGCAGTAAATACAAAAGCGACTTCAGAAAGACTGTCTCTTTCAGCTTTGGGATCATAACAACTTTGGAAGTCCTCAACAGTCAACTCTTTTCCGGGAAAACGTTTTTTCATGTCCTTATCGAACTTTTCAACATATTCTTCTATAACATAAGATAGTTGAAGACCGCCGTAAGCTCCACCGATTCTTGATTCCGGCATGACTTTATAGCGATAGTAATTATATTCTTCTATGTTTTCCGGTGCGGGGACTTCTTGGCGTTTTCCATTGACTATTTTATAATACTTTTTTCCGTCAAAGATATAATCAGCGTATTTATCTTTGAGACGGAAGAATTCACGTTCTCCTTCGCGTGTCAAAGCTTCCATTATTTGGCCGTCTTTACCACCGATGAAGTTCCAGCCATTGATGTCGTCAACAAACCCGTTTTTATCATCATCTTTCTGGTTTGACTTTTCTTTTGGGTTGATCCAGATTGCGTGTTTCAGGTCTTCGTGTTCTACGTCCATTCCGGTTCCGATCAGTGCAACAACCGGTCTTTTCTTTGCTTTCTTTTTGTTGGCTTTCAAGTAATCATAAGCTTTGTTTACTTCAGCTCCGTATACACTGTCCTGGTTGAAAGAACAGTTAAACCAGTCCAGTTCGGATTGTTTTTTTTGTGTTTCTGCCTTTGGTTTGATTAACTGGGCTGATACAGTAACGCTGATGAAACAGCATACGATTGGAAATATAAGTTTCTTCATTGTCAAAAGAGTTATAATTTATATAGTTTGTTTATTGTCTTATTTTTAAAATGGCTTCGCGTACTTGTTCACCCCGAACGTTGCGTGCAGCAAGTTTGCCTTCTTTGTCAATGACTACAAGGAAAGGGATGGAGTAGAAGCCGTAAGCAGTCTGGATAGCACTTGGAGTCTTGCTGTTTTTAGGGAATCCTGCCTTATCCCATAGCATCACCCACGGCAATTTTTCTTCATCCAGCATTTTTCTCCATTTTGCTTCGCTGTCATCCAGCGAGACACTGATGAATTCCAGATCGTCAGCCTTCAATTCATTGTATATGGTTAGCATACTACGCATCTCTTTACGACAAGGACCACACCAGGAGGCACAGAAGTCAAGTACGACAATTTTCCCACGGAAGTCTTTCAGACTTACGTTTTTTCCGTTGGCATCTGTGAAAGTAAAGTCGGGACATTCTGCACCAATGATTTGGTGGGAGAGGATTTCTACCCTGTTTACCAGCCATTTGGCAGATAAAGACTTTCTGTCTTGTTCCGGTATCATGTCCAATAGCATTTTGTTGGATTGGTAATCATTTACATCTGCCAGATAGGCTAATGCAGATGCCATGGAGGGAGTTAGTTTTCCTTTGACGGAAGTGGAAATCGTTGCTATATCCGGGTCTTTTTCTGCTGGCATATAGTTTTGTAAAGTCAGAAACGGATCGATGCCAGTGAATGAAAGCGAACTTTGTTCAGGGTTCTTTTCGTCGAAGTAGCCATTGATTGTTACCGGGTTATTTTCCAGATAAATATTCTGTTCGGTTTCTCCTAAATAGAGTTTGTAGACATCAGGAATGATGTTTATTTCATCGGTACTGAATGTGTTATTAGTACCGATGATGCAGCTTAATACAACGCCTTCATTCATATCTTTTATTTGTAAAGTCGTTGGCTTTAATACTTTTATTCTTCCTGATATTCTTAGCCCGTTATTTCCCCATACAGTGGTACCGCATAAGAGTAATATGGTTAATAATAGATTTTTTACTTTTGTCATTATTATGAGTTTATAGTTCATTATCAGAGTTGTTATTCTTCATCTGGAGTCTCCGGTATTGGAGGTAAAGGTAAATCCCAGTCTTCCGGTCCGTTGGCTATTGCTTCCAGATCGATCTGATATTTATCTTTTAAATATTTCTGTACGAAAGCAAACTTTTCGGTGAGAAAAGGATATTTATCAGCCGGATATACCTCTGCTAGTCGTGCTTGGTTATAGTACATGGAAAGATGCATATATCCTATAAAAGTCTCTTCATTGGTTGGAGGATAAGAGTTGTTGGCTGGTTCGCTGATACTATTGAATACATACGTGTTTACACTTCCCGGATATCCTCTGGTAAGATAATAGTTTGGGTCATCTTCCATTCCCAAGCCTGCTATCAGATTAGTGACATGGTCGAATCCCACTTCAAATTCTTCAGGTATAATGATGTTTCCGGCTTTTACTGCTTTTTCCAATACGGGAGCCAATATCATTTTCCGGCGTCTGTCAAGGAGTGCTCTGTCTGTGGGGATTAAATAAGGATCGCTGGGATTGTCTTCTCCAAACATACAAGTGCACCAATAATCCAGCCCATCGTAATTTTCGTGTATGGGTACAATCCAGCTTGCTAGGATTACGCCTCCAACTTCTAATACGCTTTTGCTATAGACATTGTATCCCAAATACCAATACATAGGCAGAACTTTAGATGTGATCGGCGGATTCAAGTATGCAAAGATATGCTTTTTCATAAATTCGACATAGTAATTGGTCATTTCGTCGTTTACACAGCCTTGGCCTTCGTAGCCACTACCATATGATATGCCTGTCCAGCTGCGATTAAAATCAGCCCTTTGCAGATCTTTATAAATAAGATATACATTATAGTCTTCGTATATTTGGGCGATGTCATCGTCCCAACTATTATTTCCTTGAGGTACTTTAAAGCGTAATTCAATGCCTCCTTCTGTAGGAGTCAGTGTGTCTTCTTCATAACATGAGGTGAATAATGCCATACAAGCAAGTAATCCCCATAATATATATATTTTTTTCATATTCATTTCTTTTGTTTAATTCATAAGATATATACTATTAACTTTCGCGTTTTGGAGCTAAAGGATTCTGCTCCAGTTTTTTATTTTTAATTAAGACGGCGTCTGGTATAGGCATGGTATAGGAAGGATCATTCTGTTTTAATGTATATACCTGTTCTCCCCATCTATGAATAATTTGTGGCATTCCGTAGCGTCGGAGATCAAACCATCGTTGCCCTTCAAAACAAAGTTCTTTTCTTCTTTCATTTTTGATGAAAGTTTTGAGCGCATCACCTGTTAATCCGGTAGGCTCAACAAATTTGTCGGGTTCATAACGTTTAGCCAGTAAGGTTTTTAAAGCAGATAGTGCTGTACTCTCGTCATTATTATGGGCAGCTGCTTCTGCTAGATTTAAATAAGCCTCACCTAGTCTGAAGGATAAAGCAAAGTTTTCCGAACCACTAGGTTCACCTGTAGCTGAAAGTTTGTATTTGCCGAAAGTAGTATAAGAGTCTTCATAGAAAACTTTATCATCTTTATTGAACTCTTTTGCTATATACTTTTCTTTTCTTAAATCTCCATCTTCAAAGCTTTCAATCAAGTTATCAGAAGCGATAAAAGCTTCTCGGTAATAGGTGGTGGTATTACCGAAGTAACCTTCTTCCTCATACTCTACCGACTCATCATTGAATACAGTTAAGTCTGAAACGCTTCCATATAACCAAATAACCTCAGATGATTTTAAAGATGTAAAATTGTAATAAGCTCTGCCACTGTTGGAGAAGGGAGGTTATTTAAGTCTACTAAAGCGAAGGACCAGTCTTTTATTACTTTGTTGGCGTATATGGCTGCATCTTTCCAGTTTTCCATATAGAGAAAGACGCGGGACTTCAGCAATTGTATCATTGGAAGGCTAACCAGATAATTCGGTTCATATTGTTTATCTTTGCTTAAAGTAAGGAATAAACGTTCAGCTTCATTCAGATCGTCCACAATTTGGTTGTATACTTCCTCAACGGTGTTTCGTGTCATTAATAGTTGGTCTTCAGGTAGCAGGTTGCTGTCTAGTTTGAGTGGAACTCCTAAAGCCTGTTTGTTATAGTTGTATGGTGCTCCAAAATGATTGACTAACATAAAATAATAGAAAGCTCTTAATCCGAGGGATTGGGCTATTACATAATTTTTTTCAGCCTCCGTACCATTTACGTCACCGATATAATCAAGAGCTGCATTTGCGCCTAAGATATAGTTATAGTATCCTTCCCAGATATTCTGAAGAGGATAACCATTTCTTTCCATAATGAAAAACATATCCGGTTGCCATGTATAAACAGCTTGTTTGGCTTCTATATTTTTTAGAGAGTTGATGCTAAATTCATAATCAGTTTTGTGGAACTGAATGTCATCGTCTAAGAAGCTAAGAAAGGGTAGTAGGAAATTGCTTTTATCCTGTTTGGGATAAGCAGAACCGATTAACATTTCTTGCAAAGCATTTGCATCTTTGGGAACGTACTCACTTTGAGATTTAGGCTCTAGAAAATCTGAGCAAGAGGATAGTGATAGTAAGACTATTCCTGTTAGTATATATATAATTCTTTTCATTGTCTATCTTTTTATTTTTTTAGAAACCAATGTTAATACCTAATGAATAATTCCGTGGAAGTACACTGTTGCTAACTTCCGGGTCGAAACCGTTGAAACGTTTGCTGGCGATAACAAAGATGTTATCCATGTTAAAGTTGAGTGATAGATTTTTCATATATATTTTTTCGCACCACTCACGTTTCATTTGCCAGGATAGGCCGATGTTACGGCAGCGTAAGAAAGAACCACTGACCACCATAGCGTCAGATTGTTCCCATAATGGAATGCTATAAACATTCTCATTGTTGGGCAATTCTATATAAGCCATTCCTGCTTTGGGTAAAGAAGGAATGATTGTATGGGCTTCGTCTCCCGGTTCTTTCCAACGGTTCAGTAAATCGCGGTTTATATTTGTATATGGATCCGGCATATAATAAGAACTAGCGAATTGGTTGTATGGTGATGGCAGACGCTTCTTGTTGCCGAGTAAAAGTGAAAAACTGGTGTTTAAAGTTAATGATTTATAGCGGAAACTTAAGCTCAATCCACCGGTGAAATAAGGCTCTTTCTGACCAGAATATACCAGATAAGTAGTCGGATCTATTTGTCTGCTACGTTCTTCTTCCGGAATATCCAAAAGATTGAATAAAGCTTCACCGGTTTTTCCGTCTAATCCTGCAAAAGAGTATGACCAGAAACTGCTGAGCGGATATCCTTCTTTTAATACAATATCTGAACGTCCACTTAAGAAGGAAGCTGCATTGACATCAATGTCTGTATGTCCGCCTTCATTCCAGTTCTTGGAAGCATTCAAACTGACACTTAATGCATAGTCCCGTTTCTGTATCGGGGTAAAAGTTAATGTGTATTCGATACCTCTGTTGTGGATAATACCACCGTTGCGTTTCATGGATGTTATTCCATATTCATAAGGTAATTCCAGTTCAACAATGGCATTGGAGCGTCTTGTATAATATTCCAAATTCATATAAAACATACTGAATAATTCCAGGTCTACACCGAAATTCCATGATTTGGTACGTTCCCATGATAGATTCGGATTTGGGATTTGGGAGATGGTAGACTGATATCTGTTGTATAGATTTGCCACTTTCCCCTGATTTAAAATCAAATCCGGACTAATGCGCGTTACTGCATTTCCTTGAATACCATAGGTGCCGCGGAAGTTTAAAGTTGTTATCCATTTTACATATTTCCTCATGAAGTCCTCTTCTGAAGCTCTCCAGGAGAAACCGAATGAATAGGTAGGATCAATACGGTGATTGGCATCCTGACCGAAACGGTTGGATGCATCATTACGTATATTTGCATTAACAACATATCGGTTTTTGAGTGAATATGCTAGTGTGGCGAATACGGAAAGATAATTGTCTGTAGTATTGACTTTTCTCCATCCACCATCATATATCTTTTTTAAAAGCCCCCATCCTTCGTCTTTAGAACCTGTAATAGGTGTAAAAGCTTGTGGAGTGGTTGGTAATGTTATTACTTCTCCTCTATCTGGGGCATATCCCCATACCGTATTGCTGACACCTTTATTAGTGGAAGAACGTAATTCCATACCTACTAAAGCATTAATTCGGTTCTCATTATTAAAGGCTTTACTGAATTGCAGTTTATTTTGGATGTTGTAAGAGTATTGCTGTGCGTTATTTGTGAATAATTCGCCTCCGAATGGGAGTAAGGCTGCTCCAAACTCTTTACTGTTTGGTGAGACAGAGTTGAAATCATAACCACGATATGTTTCAGCAATATAAAACGTTTGTTCAGTTTCCCAAGCTTCGTTTGTGCTGTTATTATTGGAATATCCACCAGTAAATTGGTAAGTTAACCAGTCCAATATATTCCATTTCAAGTCTAGCGAAGCTGACATGAAACTTGATTTTGATTTAGAACCACTATTATTCCGTTCATTTACGAAATTGTATGATAATGATTTGACTCCGCTATTGTATGGGTATGAGGCTTTCATTTGATAGTAAGCATCAGGGTCTATAGAACGATTGGTAGTAGTAGCATACCCCATAGGATTGACTCCTCCGGCAAAACCGTTATTCGTACTTACGCTACCGTTGATCGTTGCATTAATCGTTAGTTTTTGTACCGGGCGTATGGTGATGGCAACGCGTCCGGTCATACGTTCACTGTCGTTTCCTATTTCCTGCCCTTCGCTATTGGAATATCCCATAGAAGCTGCATAACTGTATTTATTTGTTCCGCCGGAAACACTTATATTATGGTTATGGCTAAAAGAACGGCGGGTTAGTAGTTTGAACCAGTCTGTATTTTGTGTTTCCAGAACATTGCGTTGTGCCAGAAATTCTTCAGAAGATATATCGTGCGATAGATACATATTCAATAATCCCTCATAAGTATATATTTGTTTGATTGGTTCTGCACCATAAGGTGTTCCCCAGTTAAACGCTTCTTGTGAGAATAGTACTCTTTCTTTGGAGTTCATATAATTAAACTGTCCATAGTTGGGACGCGTACCCATTACAAAATTAGAGGTGTAATTGACACTTAGACGATCAGTCGTATTCTTTTTGGTTGTGATCTCAATAACACCATTCGATGCTTTTGAACCATAAATAGCGGTCGCAGAAGCATCTTTTAAAATACTAATGCTTTCGATATCAGCAGGATTCAACCAAGAAATCTGATTACCGATAATGTTTTTCAAGTCCTCTGTCATGAGAGAAGATGCATTCAATTCCAGGGGGTCTTCCTGAATGATGCCGTCGACTACCCAAAGTGGGTCTTGATTACCCAGTAAGGTACTGGTACCACGGATTTGAATTTTCGGGGCAGTACCTACACGACTACTTGTATTGGTGACAATCATACCTGCCACACGTCCTTGCAACATTTGGTCAATAGTGGTATATGAAGGCATTAAAATATCTTTTGCTTTTACTGTGGTAATAGAACCTACTAGGTCACGGCGTTGAATATTCTGATAACCGGTTACAACCACTTCGTCGATTTCAGTACTGGAACTGTTTAGAGTGACATTAATCGTTTTCTTTCCTGTATATCTTACAGTCTTTTTCTCCATTCCGATGAATGAATAAGTTAATATTAACCCTTCTTGCGCAGGAATATTAAAAGTGTAATGTCCGTCTAGTCCGGCGATAGCTCCATGTTTTGAACCTCGGACAGTGACTGTAGCTCCGGGAAGTGCTTCACCGCTTGCATCACGTATCCATCCACTAATCGTGATTTTATTAGTCTTTCTTTTCTTAATAACGATGGCAGTGCCTGATACTTCATAAGTCAGGTTAGTTCCTTCCAGACATTCATCCAGAATTTCGGTGATCGTTTTGTTTTTTGCCCTTACGCTGATATCGGTTATGTTAGCGATATCTTCTGTTGCGTACATAAAGATGAATTTTGTACGGTTTTGCAAATACCAAAGCGTAGATTCCAGGCTTTCGCCTCTCAGATCAACGGAGATTCGCTGATTGTCTTGTGCTTGAATCATAAGTGAAGAAAGGGAGAATATCCATAAAAGGCAGAGCTTAACGAAATTTCTGCTTACATAAGATACTCCCTTTGAGGAGGATTGTGTTCGTTTTTTCATAATGCGTTAGTTATAATATGTATTAATAGTTATTGTTTATAAGAAATGTGCAGTATACCTTCTCTTTGTTTTATGTCTACCATATTTAATTCCATTATCATGTCGATAATTGGATTCATGTTTGCATAGCGGTTGAGATAAGCTCCGATTTGTACCTGTCTGGCTGCATCGTCTTCAAAAGTGTATGTGAATCCGTACCATTTGGAAAGATATGACATTACATTCTCAAGAGGAACGTTCATAAATATGAATGATCCGGACTCCCAGGAAGTGTATAATTCTGTATTTACGTTAGATACGGTACTTTCCCGACTATTTTTGTCATATACGAAATGTTGGTTTGGAATCAATTCATAATCTTCGTTTTCACTGCTAATCTCTATAGCTCCACTAATTAGTGTAGTACTTTCCACTTCTTCATCCGCATAAGCCCTTACATTGAAAGAAGTTCCTGTCACCCGAATAGAAGTGTGCGGTGTTTGCACGATAAAAGGATGTGCTTTATCTGGAGCAACATCAAAATAGGCTTCACCTTCAACCTGTACGATGCGTTCCTTATCGCTGAAACAAATCGGATAAGTCAGTTGTGATTCTGCGTTCAGATGTACTTTTGTTCCATCCGAAAGGACAATGTGACATTCCATACCATGCAGTGTACGAAGCGTATTTTTGATTTCTTTCACTTTGGGCTTGTTGGCAGGAGTTTGATAATTTATCCCTTTGGAGTCAATGATGAACACTTCAGTTGCACCCTCCGGAAGGACATTCTCAAAAAGGTTGAAGGTGTTGCCATTACTTAAAGTCAGTTCTCCGCCATGGGTTCCTGGAGTGATTTCACCGATTGGTTCTCCGGCTACCCAATTATAAATAAGGTATGAAATCGGTATTAACAATAGCAAAAGAAGAGCCGCATATTTCAGACTCCTTTTCCATGAAAGAAAACCGGATGTTTTTTCTCCTCCTAGTAGCGGATAGATTCTGTCCCATGCCTTTTGTGAAGAGAAGCTTTTTATTAACCGGCTGTTTTCTTCATACGTTTCCTTATTTAATATCCGGTCGGCTATTTTTTGATGCTCCGGATTTTCATCCAACCACGCATGATAGTTTTTTTTCTCTTCGGGAGTAGACGAATGAGTAAATAAGGAAGCTAAGATTTTTGCAATTTTAAATTTTTCTTTGAATGAATTCATCGTTTTTTCGATTTGTTATATAAGTAAAACAATCCAATCGAAAAAACGGGGTAATCAAAAAGTTACTTTATTTGCATAAAAATAGTAATAAGGTGTAATTTATGCCTTTGAGACTTTCGCGAAGTTTGCGATAGGCGAATTTCTTTAACGTATGGACAGTGCCTTCTGAAATTTGCAATTTGTCAGCAATCTCATGGTTTTTTAACCCTTTCATAGAGTATAAGATGATATTTCGCATTTGGGTAGGCAATTCTTCTACCGCTTTGCGAACCATGTGGAATGTTTCCTGTTCGATAATAGCAGCTTCAAAACCACTATCGAATTCTTCCTGTCCGGAAAAATTAGGAATATCTAATTGTTCATGTTTTAGGTGATTCAGACATTTATTTCGGGTGACGGTATAAAGGAAGCTTTTTACTTTCAAAATGTTGTCGAAATCTTCTTTCCGTTCCCAATAAGCTAACAATACATCTTGCGCAATGTCTTTGCAAACTTCTTTGTCTTCAATATAGTGGGATGCGAACACGCAAAGAATAGGATAGTAGTCATCAAATAGCTTTTTGAAAGCCTGTTTGTTACCACGTCTGATGTCTGCAATTATATTTTCTATATGTATGTTCACTATTTAGGGTGGAGCGACTGGTGCAGGAATTTTCTTATCCAATCTTACTTATTTTCTTCAGCTTTTCTTCTTCGATGATTTTGATCTTTCTTCCGTCGATTGTAATCAGTCGTTCCGTAGCGAACTGTGACAATGTGCGGATAGCATTCGAAGTAGTCATATTAGAGAGATTAGCTAAATCTTCGCGTGAAAGATAAATGCTCAAAGTAGATCCGTCTTCTTCCAAGCCGTAGCTTTCTTTCAGGAAGATGAGAGATTCGGCCAAGCGTCCGCGGATATGCTTTTGTGTCAGATTGACAGTGCGTTCGTCTGAGATGCCGAGATCAATAGAAAGCTGGCGGATAAAAAACATAGCCAGGTCATTATTCTGGGCAACTAAAGTTAAGATAGCATTCATAGGAATCAGACAAACAACAGAGGGTTCGAAAGCTGCTGCGGCAGTTACAAAATCTTGTTTGGCAAAATAAGCACGATAAGCAAAGTATTCGCGTGGTTTAATCATGCGAATAATCTGACTTCTACCTCCCACGCCATCTTTGAAGATTTTTACTTTCCCACTGATAAGACACATCAGATGAGAAGGTGTTTCCCCTTCGCAGTAGATGGTTTCATTTTTTTTGTAGGTTTGTATCGTATAATTGTTCATCAGAAACTCCTTTTGCTCGTTATTTAAAGGAGCTAACATATCGGATAACGGTTCCGAAATATCGATGTCTGACATATTCATTTTTACCATGAGTGCTACAAAACTGTGTTATACAGCACAAAAGTAAAAAGAAAAAATGAGAAAATGAACGAATCTATAAAAAGATTGCACAAAAGTGGGAGCTTTCGTGCAATCTTATAGGCATTTTATTTAGTAAATAACAGTTCCCTGTATTTGGGTAACGGCCATATTTCATCGTCCACTTCCATCTCCAAATGATCGATGTGATCGCGGATTTGATCGAGGTATGGACGTACTTTTTCTTCGTATGCAAATGCTCTTTCCTTGTAGTTCTCCATGTGGTTGGCAACTTTTCGTGCTTCGGTCATTTCGCGAACCAGTACTTTGATGGAAGTGACCCGGTGTGAAATTTCACGGATCAGCTCTTTGCGGTCGGCACTCAACACTTCGTACTCTTCAGCCGGGAATATTTCTTTCAGTCCGCGAAGATTTTCGAGCAATCGGTTCTGATAGGCAACGGCAGTCGGTACGATGTGATTGATGGCGAGGTCGCCCAATACACGGCCTCGATTTGCACCTTCATGGTATATTTCTCCAGTTCCACTTCCAGACGGCTGTTCAATTCGGTTTCGTTGAAGATACGTTCGCCAATCAGCACTGATTTGGATTGGTTGTCAATATAGTGCATCAGGGCTTCCGGTACGTGGCAGATGTTAGTCAGTCCGCGGCGTGCGGCTTCCTGTTTCCATTCTTCAGAATAACCGTCGCCCTCAAAACGAATCGGTTCGGAAGCGATAATCGTTTCTTTCAGTATGCGGAAGATGGCTTCATCTTTGCCTACTCCTTCTTCCATCAGTTTTTCTACTGATGCGCGGAATTCGTTCAACTGATTTGCCATGGCGGCATTGATTGCAATCATGGAGGCGGCACAGTTGGAAGACGAACCTGCGGCACGGAACTCGAAACGATTTCCGGTGAATGCGAAAGGAGAGGTGCGGTTACGGTCGGTAGTATCCAGTAGGATTTCGGGGATACGTCCGATACCTAATTTAAGAGTGGTTTTTTCTTCCGGTGTCATTTTCTCGTTTCCTACCTGGCGGACAATTTCGTCGAGAGTAGACGATAGTTGTGAACCCAGGAAGCAGGAGAGAATGGCGGGAGGAGCTTCGTTGGCTCCCAAACGGTAGCTGTTGCTGGCGCTCATGATGGAGGCACGCAGTAAATCCTGGTTTTTATAAACCATCATTAAGGCGTTTACCAGGAAAGTGAGGAATAGCATGTTCCTTTCGGATTCTTTCCGGGGGCGAACAAGTTGATGCCGGTGTCGGTGCAGAGCGACCAGTTGTTGTGCTTGCCCGAACCGTTTACTCCGCTGTATGGCTTTTCGTGTAGGAGTACATTGAAGTGATGTTTCCTTGCGATACGTTTCATCAAATCCATGACAAGCTGGTTGTGGTCGTTGGCAAGGTTGCAGTTTTCGAAGATAGGGGCCAACTCAAATTGGTTGGGGGCTACTTCGTTATGACGGGTTTTGGCGGGAATACCCAGTTTGTGACACTCAATTTCGAGTTCTTTCATAAATGCCGTGACACGTGGAGGGATGGAGCCGAAATAGTGGTCTTCCAACTGTTGGTCTTTGGCGGAAGAGTGTCCCATCAGTGTCCGTCCCGTCAGGCAGAGGTCGGGGCGTGCATTATATAAGGAAGAGTCAACTAGAAAATATTCCTGTTCCCATCCTAAATTGGTATATACGCGTGTGATGTTCTTGTCGAATAGTTGGCAGACTTCCGTTGCTGCTTTATCTACGGCGGCAAGTGCTTTCAATAATGGAGTTTTGTAATCCAGTGCTTCGCCTGTATAAGAAATGAAGATAGTTGGGATACAAAGAGTGGTGTCTACCACGAATGCCGGTGAAGAAACATCCCAGGCGGTATATCCTCGTGCTTCGAAAGTGTTGCGGATACCGCCGTTAGGGAAAGAAGAGGCATCCGGTTCTTGCTGGATCAGTAGTTTTCCGGAGAAGCGTTCGATTACTCCGCCGTCTTCGCCGAATTCGATAAAACCGTCATGTTTCTCGGCTGTTCCGTCTGTCAGAGGCTGGAACCAGTGTGTGTAGTGAGTGACGTTGAGTGACTTGGCCCAACTTTTCATGCCGTTAGCAATCAAATCTGCTATTTCGCGGCTGATAGGCGTACCTTTTTCGATAGCATCGGTTACAGCTTTGTAGGCTTCTTTGGGAAGATACTCCTGCATCTTCTTGCGGTCGAACACGTGGCTACCATAATAATCAGAGAGTTTGTTGGAAGGAGCAGTTACTTCCAGAGGTTTCCGGTTGGAAAGCTCTTGTAAGGCAAAAAAACGCATTTTTGACATAAATGGTCTACTTTTTATCGGTTGATGGTGCAAAATTATATGTTTTTTCTGAAAGTACCCCTATTTTAAAGGGGGTATTTTTAGAAATGAATGTATTTTTCTAAAGATACCCCCTCTGTTGATTCTCCAACTTCTGTTCTTATTGCTTCTGTTGGTCCATTTCTTTAGCCATCTGTTTAACCAAACTTTCCACTTGGATATAATGGTTGTGATAGTTCCTGAATAACTGTTTGAACACTGGACTGTCCATAGCCATTTGGGTGAGAAATTGTAGGTGTTTACCCGTAGAGGTGTTCATTTGCATACGTTTTTCTTTGCTCAAGTTATCTTGTAGGGAGTAAACACCGCATGAAATTTGGATTTCTGCGATGCCTTCATCCCAAGGATGGGTGTTGAGGTGAGTCAATGCTGCCAAGATTTTTTTCAGGTCTTTCAGCAGAATGTTTAATAGTTCGAATTCGGTGCGGTTTACGGAGCAGGAATCCGGGTTCAGGAGGAAAGCGAATTTAAGGTAGAAATCCTTTAATTCTTCTTTAGGAATAACAAATGAATCTTTGGAAGCCTTTATCATGCCTCCCACCGCTGGTTGAACGGTAACTAGTTTTGTTTCCATAATATAATTATGAATAAGGTGGTAGGCGAAGATTGGCTCAGTCTGAAACCTTGGGGGATTGCGTTAAAATTCTTATTTTTGCATCATGAAAACATCCTCTTCCCAAACGATTGATCCTGTTGCTTCTTTAAGCTTGTTCTTGC